>JAFWKC010000072.1 GCA_017514345.1 Eubacterium sp. | reverse complement strand
TATGAAAAAGGTTGCTATCATTATGGGCTCTGACAGCGATTTACCGATTGTCACACCTGCAATTAAAACTCTCGGCGAGCTCGGTGTTGAAACAGAGGTACGCGTTATGTCGGCGCACCGTACACCCGAGGCTGCACACGACTTTTCAAAAAACGCTATTGATAACGGCTTCGGCGTAATAATTGCCGCTGCGGGAATGGCTGCACATCTCGGTGGCGTGCTTGCAGCTTCTACTACGCTTCCAGTTATCGGTATTCCTTGCTCAGCAAAGGTGCTCGACGGTATGGACGCTATGCTTGCGACTGTTATGATGCCTCCAGGAATACCTGTTGCGACTGTGGGCGTCAATGCGGCGAAGAACGCAGCTCTGCTTGCTGCAGAAATTCTTGCTGTCGGCGACAGCGAGCTTATGCAGAAGCTAATTGATATGCGGGCCGATATGGCAAAGCAGGTCGAGGAAAAGGACAAAGCGCTTCAGGAAAAGCTCAAAGAATTATAATCTCAGGAGGATACTATGAACAAAAGCTACAGCGACAGCTATGCGGCGGCAGGCGTTGACGTTACCGCAGGCTATGAATCTGTTGAACTGATAAAATCACACGTAAAGCGTACGAATATCCCAGGTGTTATCGGCGGGATTGGCGGCTTCGGCGGAATGTTTGAGCTTCCGTGGGGCGACTACAAAAACCCCGTTCTCGTTTCGGGAACTGATGGCGTAGGCACAAAGCTCAAGCTCGCATTTCTTATGGACAAGCACGACACAATCGGTATCGACTGTGTTGCTATGTGCGTTAACGACGTTGCGTGCAGCGGCGCAAAGCCACTGTTTTTCCTTGATTATATTGCTTGCGGCAAGAACTATCCCGAAAAGATAGCGCAGATTGTCAAGGGCGTTGCCGAGGGCTGCGTTCAGTCGGGCTGTGCGCTTGTTGGCGGCGAAACTGCCGAGCATCCTGGACTTATGCCCGACGAGGAATACGACCTTGCTGGCTTTACCGTTGGTATCGGCGAAAAGGACAAGCTCGTATCTGGCGAGCATCTCAAAGCAGGCGACGCGCTTATCGGCGTTGCTTCATCGGGCGTTCATTCAAACGGCTTTTCACTCGTTCGCAAGGTGTTCAATATCGGCGAGGACACAATAGGCGTTCATTACGACGAGCTTGGAACGACTCTCGGCGAGGAGCTTATCACGCCAACAAGAATTTACGTTAAACCGCTTCTTACGCTTATGGACAGCGTAAGAGTTAACGCTATTTCTCATATTACAGGCGGCGGCTTTTATGAAAACGTGCCACGAATGCTCAGCGACAATACGCTTGCAGTTATCGAAAAGAATAAGTGCCACCATAAGCCGATTTTTGACCTTATTCAGAAAACTGGCGGCATAAGCGAACACGATATGTACAACACGTTTAATATGGGTACGGGTCTTGTTATTGCCGTTGACAGCGACAAGGCTGACGAGGCTGTCCGTATTCTCACGGATTGCGGCGAAGCTGCTGCAGTAATCGGCGAAATCAGAAACGGCGAAAAGGGAGTAGACCTTGTATGATGAATATTGCTGTATTTGTATCGGGCGGCGGAACTAACCTGCAGGCGCTTATCGACGCTCAGGAAAGAGGCGAGATTAAAAACGGAAAAATCACCTTCGTTCTTGCTTCAAACGACGGCGCGTATGCGCTTAAAAGAGCAGAGAAGGCTGGCATTGAGCATACCGTCGTAAACAGAAAAAGCTATGCCTCTAAGGCTGAATACGACAAGGCAATTTTAAAGGCGCTCGAGGGCAGAAATATAGATTTAATCGTGCTTGCTGGCTTTTTGTCAATTCTCGGCGAGGAACTTGTAAGCGAGTACAGAAACAGGATTATCAACATTCACCCAAGCCTTATTCCGCTGTTTTGCGGCGACGGCTTTTACGGAAAAAGGGTACATACTGCCGTGCTCGAAAGCGGCGTAAAGGTGACGGGAGCTACTGCTCATTTTGTTAATGAAATCACCGACGGCGGCGCAATTATACTTCAAAAGGCAGTTCCAATTGAGCAGGGCGACAACGAGGATATCCTGCAGTATCGCGTTATGCGTCAGGCAGAGTGGGAAATCCTGCCGAAAGCCGTTTCACTTTTCTGTGAGGGACGAATAAAAATTGTAGGAAACAAAACCGTTATTGAATAAAATTCCAAAGGAGAAAAAATGGAAATTAAGCAACTTTCAACTGAACTCAGCACTAACACTTATCCAGGCCGAGGTATCGTTATCGGCAAGAGCAAGGACGGCAAAAACGCCGTTATCGCTTACTTTATTATGGGCAGAAGCGTTAATTCGCGCAACAGAATTTTTGAAGAAAATGACAGGGGCGGCATCCGCACAAAGGCTTTTGACGAAAGCAAAATGGAGGACCCGCACCTTATTATCTACAATCCCGTTTTGAAGCTTGACGGCAAAACTATTGTCACAAACGGCGACCAGACTGATACGATTTATGACTTTATGAAGGATGGACATTGTTACCGCCACGCGCTTCTTACGCGTGAATATGAGGACGACGAGCCTAACTACACGCCGAGAATTTCAGCAGTTGTAAAGCCGAACGGCGACTACAATATGTCAATCCTCAAATCAAATATGGGTATGCCCGAATGCGTAAGATATTTTTATGAGTATCCTGCTCACGCTGGACTCGGACATTTCCTTCACACCTACAAGTGCGACGGTAATCCTATTCCGTCGTTTGAGGGCGAGCCTACACCCGTAGAGATTAACGGCGATATTGACGAATTTACAAATATGGTATGGGACAACCTCAACGAGGATAACAAGGTATCGCTGTTTACGCGTTTCATAAATCTTGAAACGGGTAGCGAGGAAACAAGAATTATTAACAAAAATCAATAATTCAAAGGGAATAGTCCGTTATTTATAGGAGTTATTATGAGAGTTTTAGTAATCGGCGGCGGCGGTCGCGAACACGCGCTTATTAGAAAAATAAAAGAGTCTGACAAGGTTGATTATATCGCCTGCACACCTGGCAACGGCGGCATTTCTTATGATGCTGAGTGCTTTGACGTCGGCGCCTGCGATATAGACGGCGTAGTTAAGCTTGCGGGAGATATCAAGGCTGACCTCGTTGTTGTTGCGCCTGACGACCCGCTTGTTCTTGGTATGGTCGACGCGCTTAACAAAGCAGGCTTTGCAACCTTCGGACCTAATTCTGCGGCGGCAATTATTGAGGGCTCAAAGGTCTTTTCAAAGAATCTTATGCTCAAATACGGCATCCCGACTGCTGAATACAAGGTGTTCGACAACGCCGAGGAGGCTATCAGCTACATAACTGAGAAAAACGAATTTCCGACGGTTATCAAGGCTGACGGACTTGCGCTCGGCAAGGGCGTATTAATCCCCGAAACACTCGAGGAAGCAGTTAACGGCGTGCGCGAAATTATGGAGGATAAGGTTTTCGGCGACAGCGGAAACAATATCGTAGTAGAAGAATTCCTCACAGGTCCCGAGGTGTCCGTGCTTGCATTTACTGACGGAAAATGCGTAAAGCCGATGGTGTCCTCTATGGACCACAAGCGCGCGCTTGACGGCGACAGGGGACTTAATACGGGCGGTATGGGCACCGTTTCGCCTAACCCGTATTACACCGATGAGGTTGCCGAAGAGTGTATGAACACAATATTTATGCCAACAATCGAGGCGATGAATAAAGAGGGCAGAACCTTCAAGGGCTGTCTTTACTTCGGACTTATGATTACACCTAAGGGACCGAAGGTTATCGAATACAACTGCCGTTTCGGCGACCCCGAAACTCAGGTTGTCCTGCCGCGACTCAAAACTGACATTATTGATATATTTGAAGCTATTAATAACGGCACGCTGTCCGAGCTTGACATTGAGTGGAGCAGCGACGCCTGCACCTGTGTAATTATGGCTTCGGGCGGTTATCCGAAATCATATCCGAAGGGTATTGAAATCACAGGTCTTACCGACGGTCAGCTTGACGGCGTTACCGTTTATCACGCAGGTACTGCGATTAAGGACGGCAAGCTCGTCACATCAGGCGGCAGAGTACTCGGCGTTACTGCGCTCGGAGGCGATATTAATGAAGCGCTCGCAAAGTCCTACGACGCCGTGTCAAAAATCAGCTTTGAGGGCGCTCATTTCAGAAAAGATATCGGAAAAAGGGCGCTTGAAGCCCTCAAATAACAAAAAGTTATTGACAATTATATAGCCAGGAATTATACTTAATTTGTATTATTATATTATTTTATAGTTCTCCCCAAGCGAGGTTGGTAGTATGGCTACTATTAAAAAAAGCAAAAAAATGAAAATAATCATCCCTGTATGCATAGTGCTTGTAATCGCTCTGGTTGCGGGCAGCGTTTTTGCTGTTTCTTCAAACAAGAAGGTTGTACAGGTATCGCTGTCAGAAATCGGCACGGGCGATATTGTAGAAAATATCAGCGCAACGGGTACGGTACAGGCAGGTATGAGCAAGACATATTCTGCTGGCACTATCGCACAGTGTAAGGAGCTTTACGTCAAGGTAGGCGACAAGGTGCAAAAGGGCGACAAGCTCGCAACCTTTGATACTCAGGAGCTTGACACTCAGATTGCTTCGCTTCAGGCAAGCTACAGCGACTCAAGCACGGCTTATTATTCTGCTGTTAAGAGCCAGAAGGAAAATAAGCAGAAGCTTGACGAGGTTAATAAGAAAATTACGCCCCTTGAAAAGAAAATGAAAAAGCTACAGAAGGAAGCTTCTTCAAGGGCAAAAACTACTACCACTACAAAAAAGAGAACTACCACAACGACGACCACTACGACAAAGGCGTCAACTACAAGAAAAAGAATAATTACTACAACAACTACTACGGCTCCTTCATCTTCCCAAAGCGACGTTTCGGCTGACGCTTCGGAAAGACCGAAGAACGACCCAATCAATATTCCGTCAAACATTCCGTCGATTTCGATACCTTCGATTTCAATTCCTTCTGTTTCATCGGTATCCGTTCCGACGACGAGCTCTAATGATATAGCTTCCGACCTTGAGGAGGCTGTAAAGGCTCTTAAGGAGCTGGCGGAAACAATTTCAAAGCTCAGCGACGACATTACAACTACAAACGCAATTACAAGAAGCGTTATGACGGCGATTGCAGAGGAGCTTGAAAAGGGCAACTATTCGCCCGAGGCAATTTCAAAGGCTGCAGGCGACGCTATGAGCGACGCCATCAAAAAAGGCCTTATTGATGAAACTAAGCTTCTTATCGACAGCGGAGCTGCCGTTCAGATGATAGAAACTGCAGTTAAAGCAGTTAACTGGGAAGCAATCGGAAAATCAATTGCAAACAGCGATAACGCAACGCTTGCAAGCACGGAGCTTCAGCTCGCCGCACTTTACGCACAGCGCGAGATTTTCTCAGTAGGCGCAAATGCGACGGTACTTAATGCACAGAAGCAGGCGATGAACGCTACTAAGCAGGCGCTCGATACGCTCAAGAAAACTCAGCAGGAGCTTCAGACAGGCTGGATTTCCTCAATCGACGGTATTGTTACTGAGTGCTCGGTTGAAGAGGGCGCGCAGACATCAGCGCTTCAGACTGGAATTAAGGTAGAAAATCTTGACAAGCTTGTTGTTAAGCTTTCACTCGGCGAATACGACGTTCACAAGGTTTCAGTCGGTATGAAGGCTGATATTTCAACGGCTTACGGCAAATACACGGGCGAGATTGTAAGTATCGCTCCGACGGCAACGGGCGCGTCAGAAAGCTCGGTACTCGATAACGTAGGTTCAATGGCAGGCGTAAGCGGTCTTTCGTCGCTCACCTCAAAGGGCGCTGGCGTTGAGTGTATCGTTTCGGTAGATTTGCCCGATACAAATATTATCGCTGGCTTTGACGCTAACGTAGAAATCAGAACAGGCTCGTTCACTGGCGTTCCGACAGTACCGATTGAATCAATCGTGCTCGAAAAGGAAGGCGCGTATGTATATAAATACAACGAAGAGGACGGTACTGTTTCAAAGACGAAAATTGAGGTCGGCTCGCATTCCGACTTTGCATATGAAATCAAGAGCGGACTTTCTGTCGGCGACAAGATTGTAACGACGCCTGGACAGGATTACGAAGAGGACACGTTCAAGGTTAAGGTAAAATAAGAGGTAATCGGTTTGAATATTAAAGAAACTCTTAAAATTGCCATAAAGTGTATTAAAGCTAACTGGATGCGTTCTCTGCTTACGATGCTCGGCATTATCATCGGTATTACCTCGGTAATTATGATTGTCGGCGCAGGTACGGGCGTACGAGATTACATCGTCGGTCTTATTCAGGATATGGGCTCTAACGCAGTTCTTGTCAGCGTTGACGAGTATCAGGCTTCCGATAGCGACTACATAACCCTTGAAGACGTTGCGAACATCAAAACGAAGGTTAAGGACGTTGAGCGCTGCTCGCCGATGCTTATGGGCTTCGGCAGGGCTACAATCGACAAGTATGCCAAGGAAGCAACGGTAATGATGATTGGCGTTAACAGCGACGTTCAGTTTGCTATGACTAACAACTGCGAGCACGGACGCTTTTTCAGCGACGAGGAATACGACGCTAATGCGCCTGTTGCAGTTATGGGTATAGAATCGGCAAAGACTGTTTACGGCTACGAGGACGTAACGGGTGAGTCAGTTACTGTTACATCAAGCGGCAGGTCGATGAAAATTAAAGTCTGCGGCGTAGCCAATGTTGACTCACTCGCTTCATCGCTCGGCGGCGGCTCGGGCGGTATGGCAAATATGTTCAAGTCAAGCTCTGACACGCCTGTAATCGCTCTGTTTATGCCGTGTACTACGCTTACCCAGATAACGGGAAGCGGCACGAACCTCAGCAGCGTATTCGTTATTGCTAAGGAAGGCGCGGATTACGACGCAGTCGGCAACGCTACCGTTAACTATCTGAAAGCTGCGCACAGCAGCTATGCAAACGGTATGTACACCGCACAGAATATGGCAACATATATCGAAATTGTCGACATTGTTATGAAGGTTCTTACAATCTTTATTGCAGGCGTCGGCGCAATATCGCTGCTCGTCGGCGGTATCGGCGTTATGAATATTATGCTCGTTTCGGTAACTGAGCGTACGCGCGAAATTGGTATTCGTAAATCGCTCGGCGCAAAAACGGGCGTCATCACGATGCAGTTCCTTACGGAATCGATTATGCTATGCTTAATCGGCGGCTTAATCGGCGTATTTCTCGGAGTCGCGGGCGCTTTTGCCGCGTGCTCGGTGATTGACATTCAGCCGAAAATCAGCATTTGGCTTATCCTTATTGCGCTATTGTTTTCAAGCGGCGTAGGATTGTTCTTCGGCATTTATCCAGCGCGTAAGGCGGCATTACTCAGCCCGATTGACGCACTTAGAAGTGAATAAGCGTAAGCTAATGAAAACCAATTCGGATTAGTTAGTTCGCACGTAACTAATTATTACCGCAAAGAAAAAATCTTTGCGGTATTGTTTTTATTTTAAAAATATGATAAAATATTATTAATAACTACTTTGGAGTTGATAAAATGAAAAAGACTTTAAGTATAATATTATCAATTTGCCTGCTCCTCAGCACGCTGCCGATGTTTGCAGTTAACGCTTATGCGGAGTCTGTGCTTTCGGGATTTCATTATGAAATGAACGATGACGGTACCGTAACTATTACGGGTAATGCCAATTCCGAGCTTGCCGTCTATGATATCCCGACAGATATTCTTGTTATGCACAGTCACAGCGAATATCATGCTGACTATGATTACTACCGTGTAACGGGAATTAATATTAGTGATAACAGTTATATTAATACGCTGAAAGTACCTCATACTGTTACAAAGATGAGCGTTAGTAATTGCCCGAATCTCGATACGATTGACATTCCGTTTTTTACTATGTTTGATGATACTGGATTGTCTGGAGATTACAGAAATCCGATTATCGTTAATTGCAGCAATGATCTTCAAATTAACTATGAATGTCCTGAATCAACATGGGAAAATGCTTCTTGCTATATTGATGCTTATGCTACCGTAAATTTTGTCGGTCCCGTTCATCCGTCTGCAACGGACTTCGGGTACACGCTTAATGATAATTACGAAATTGAATTAACGTCGTATTCAGGAACAGAAAGTGATATTATCCTTCCGTCGAGTATTGACGGATATCCTGTTACAAGCCTTGGAGATAATCTGTTTTTTAACAACAGTACTGTAAGAACGGTTGTCATTCCTGACGGAGTACAGCATATCGGCAACTATTCGCTTCATTACTGTCCTAATCTCGAAAGAATTGTAATACCATCAACAGTTGATACGCTCCGCGTTTTTTCGATTGCGTATAATCAGAAGCTCAGCGAGATTATTGTTGACCCTAATAATCAGTCCTTTGATACAATTGTTGGAAATCTGTACAGCAAGGATAAAACTACGCTTATAAGGGTATGCGAGAACAATACTTTTGGTACTCCATATTCAGAAACCTTCGCTTCCTCTTCCTCTTCTCAGGATATTCACGAAGGAGAAGAACTGCCTTCACAAACGATTTCTGATGAATATATGTTTATTATGCCGCGTCAGGTTACGACAATTGACGAGGGTGCATTTATGATGAATGAGCACCTCGGCTCAGTGTTTATGCTTGATAGTGACGTTCAAACAATAGGCTTTCGCGCATTTAACAGTTGTAATAATCTGAAGCAGATAATTATTCCTGACTGTCTTGAAACTATCGCAGAAAGCGCGTTTTCCAGTTGTACGTCGCTGAATTCGGTATACTACGGCGGAAAAATTGAAGACTATAATAATATATCCGTTGATTACACAAATAACGATGGCGAAAACGGCGGAAACGAGGCACTTAGAAACGCTCAGATATATTGCCTTTCACCGTGTGACAATCACACAATAACTAACTCGACGGTTATAACTTCACCGACCTGCACAACGTCAGGTACGGAAAGCTTCTATTGTCCCGTTTGTAACGGCAACTATACCGCAGAATTGCCGCCTGCTGGACATAGTTGGGATAACGGTACCGTAACAACGGCGGCGACTTGTTCAACTAACGGAACGACAACGTACACCTGTACAGCTTGCGGTGAAACAAAAACTAAAACTGTTTACGCAACTGGACATAGTTGGGGCAACCGAACCGTAACAAGGGCTGCGACCTGTACAATTAACGGAATGGTAAAATATACTTGTGTAAATTGCGGTGGAACAAAAATCGAGTATATTACTGCAACTGGACACAGTTGGGATAACGGTACTGTAACGACGCCTGCGACTTGTACAACTGACGGAACAACGACGTACACCTGTACAATCTGCGGCGAAACAAGAACAGAGGCTATTTCTGCAACTGGACATACTATGGTACAGTCAGGGTCAAATATGGTTTGTTCGGTTTGCGGTTACAGTACTGGGTCTGGTAACGATTATGAGCTTCCTAAAATACCGTTAACTCATACCCACATCCCATCACAAACGCCTGTAATCGAAAACGAAGTTTCTGCAACCTGCACAACTGGCGGCTCATATGACAGCGTTGTACGTTGTGTTACTTGTAATATTGAACTCAGCAGAGAAACTGTTGAAACAGACCCACTCGGACACGATTACGTCGGCGTAGTAACCGAACCTGGATGTACGACAGAAGGCTACACAACTTATACCTGTTCAAGATGTAATGACAGCTATAATGGTGATTACACTTCGCCGCTCGGTCACACACCTTTAGAACAAGAAATTGAAAATGAAGTCCCTGCAAACTGTACGACAGGCGGCTCATACGATGCTGTTGTATACTGTGGCGAATGTTTTGCTGAAATCAGCAGAGATACAGTTGAAACAGATCCGCTCGGACACAGTCCTGCAGCGGCAGTACGCGAAAACGAGGTTTCTGCAACCTGCACGACAGGCGGCTCATATGAAAACGTAGTATACTGTAGCAGATGTAATACAGAAATCAACAGAAGCACTGTAGAAACAGACCCGCTCGGACACAATTATACTGACGCGGTAACCGAGCCAGGATGTATTGCAAAGGGATATAATACTCACACCTGTACAAGATGTAACGACAGCTACGTCGACACGTATGTAATGCCGACGGGACATAAGCCTACTGCAGAGGTACGCGAAAATGAGGTTTCTGCAACCTGCACGACAGGCGGCTCGTACGACGCCGTTGTATACTGCAGCAATTGTAATATGGTAATCCGTAGGGAAAGCGTGGTTGTTGATCCGCTCGGACATCAGTATTATGCAATTGTGACTGAGCCTACAGCAACTACAGGCGGCTGTACTACTTATATATGCGAGGTTTGCGGTGATTCATATGTCGGCAATTACACCGACCCTATTGGCTCAGGAGATCCAAATGGCGGCGAGGTCAACTATGACGAGCCCGATTTTGATGCGCTGAACGCGTTGCTTGAAAAGGTTTCAGACTTTGATGAAAACGATTATTCAGCTGAGTCGTTTGCAGCCTTTCGTCAGATATGTGATAAATATGCTGATTATGAAAACAGCATTGTTACACAGGCTCAAATAGATTTTGCAATAAAAGACATTCTTTCTGCAATAACTGAGCTTGTTCCGTATATTAATATTAACGTTCGCGCCGAAAACGGAAGCGTTACAGTTAATTCGCAGTCAACAGACAGCGCAAGAGTCCTTAAGGGAACTGACGTAACGCTTGTTGCGACGCCTGATAGCGGCTATACGTTCAAGGGCTGGTACGACAGCGACGTTAACCGACTTCTCAGCACCTCGAGCACGTACAGCTTTACAGTATCATCGAACAAGAATATTGAAGCACAGTTCGTTAAAACTGGATTAGTAACGCTTACGTTTATGAGTGCAAGCGGACAGGTGGTTAACACCGTTACAAAAACTTCCGACGCGTGGGCTGATATTGATAGCATAGAAAGCCTACTTCCGACTGTTCCGTTCAGCTACGGAAAAGTTAACGGCAGATGGGTATATAATGATAACGACGTGCTGAGCGCTCTTTGTAACGGAGAAAACGTTACAATTACGCCCGAGTACGATACTGATGATACAGTCGTTCCAGAAGTTCCTGCAGTAACTTCTGATGAGCCAGCATTAGAACTGACGTATACGTATAACGAAGACAGCAAGGTTGGCTCCTTCCTGCTTGCTCTTGGTGTACCCGAAAACTGTGAGATTGAAGAAATAGGAACAGCGCTGTATTACAAAAAAGCTGCTGAATTTAATCCTGCTGAATTTGAGCTTATTGTAAACAAAGATACGTTTACGTCTAAGTTTACTGAAACAAGCGAAGGTATTTACATTACAAATATCAAGAACTTCTCATCAAAGTATAACTGGGCGGCACGCGGATACGTCACATACCGCGACGCAGACGGCAACCTGAAAACGGTATATTCAAATCAGGTTAACATTGTCGACAGACAGCAGGTATAATAAGTATCAGTACTTAGAACAAACAAAAATCCCGATTTCGTTTGAAATCGGGATTTGTTCTATATCTCATTAATAATTCTGTTCATTTCGTCCAGCTTGTTTTCCATATCGCTGACAAGAGCGAGCTGGCTTCTTGCGCGGACGAGGTTGTGCTCTGGATAAGCCGTCTTAAAGTATTCGTCGCCGTTCAGATAATCCGTCAGAAAACGCATCGCAAGCTCAAGCGTGATGAGAATAGAGGCGAATGCAAGGTTGTTCTTTTCGCACTCGTTAAGCGTGCTGCCGCATTCCTTAAGGAAGCCCTTTGAATACGCTCTGAAATATTCAAGGTCAAGCGATACCTTCGAGGTGTCCTTTTCGTCCTCGGCGGCAGTATTTGCGCCGAAGCGTATAGCGTCGCCAAAGTCAAACAGCGCAACGCCTGGCATAACTGTGTCAAGGTCGATAACGCAAACGCATTCGTTAGTCCTTTCGTCGAACATAACGTTGTTGAGCTTTGTGTCGTTGTGCGTAACCCTGAGCGGAATATCGCCTGATTTGACTAATTCCTCAATCCTGCTCATATCGTCCTTACGGCTGTTTATGAAGTCGATTTCAGCCTGACAGGTCTTTGCCCTGCCTGCCTTATCTTCGCTCAGCGCAGGCAGAAATTCGTTTTCGTAACGCCAAATTGTGTTATGAAAATTCGGGATTGTAACGTAAAGCCTTGACGAATCGAAGCCGCCGAGCATTTTCTGGAATTTTCCGAATGCTTCGCCGCTTCTGCCGAAAAGCTCAGCCGTGTCAGCCGTGTCGTAGCTTATGCTGTCCTTGACGAAAATATATGCGCGGTAAAATGAGCCGTCGTCACAGGTGTAGTATTTGTCGCCCGCCTTCGTTTTTATGTAATGGAGCGTTTCTCTGTCGGGGTCGCCGCCGTTTTGCGCGATAACGTCCTGAAGGTACGAGGTTACGGCAAAAACGTTTTCCATAAGCTCGTCAATGTTCTTGAATACGTTGCCGTTAACGCACTGAACGACGTATTTCTGTTCGTTTCCGTTATTGTCGTATTTCGCTATATATGTTTTGTTGATATGACCTGAGCCGAACTCCTTGCAGGAGATAAGCTCGCCGTCAAATTCAAATTTTTCAAGTATGTTATTTAAAGTGTTCATTTCATCACCGTCGTTTATTATAACATATATTTACAAATTAATCAATTATTGTTGCAATAATACCTGAATTATTGTAAAATGAAGGAAAGAAAGGAGCTGATACCAATGGATATTAAAGATATCAGAATATCAGATACGATTAAATATATAGGAGTTAACGATTACGAAATCGACCTTTTTGAGTCGCAGTATATGCTCGAAAACGGTATGGCGTACAACTCTTATCTTATTCTTGATGAAAAGGTTGCCGTTATGGACAGCGTTGACAAAATTGCTGTTGACAGATGGCTTGATAATTTAGAAAGCGAGCTCGGCGGCAGAACGCCCGATTATCTTGTAGTTCATCACCTTGAGCCTGACCATTCCTTCGGTATTCAGGCAGCGTGCGAAAAGTATGAGGATATGAAGGTAGTTCTTTCTGCCTCTGCGCTTAGAATGCTTCCTCAGTTCTGCGACGTTGACGCTTCGCGCGTAATCGCAGTTAAGGAAAACGATACGCTTGAGCTCGGCGAACATACGCTCACCTTTATGATGGCGCCGATGGTACATTGGCCAGAGGTTATGGTGTCCTACGACAGCAAGGACAAGGTGCTGTTTTCTGCTGACGCGTTCGGCAAGTTCGGCACGGTTGACGCTGATGAGGGCTGGAGCTGTGAAGCAAGAAGATATTATTTCAACATTGTCGGCAAGTACGGCAGACAGGTTCAGGCACTTCTTGCAAAGGCAGGGAAGCTCGATATCTCAGTTATCTGTCCGCTTCACGGTCCGATTCTTACTGACACGATTCCCGAGGTTGTTAAGCTCTACGATACTTGGTCAAAGTATGAGCCAGAGGACAGGGGAGTATTCATCGCCTGTGCTTCTATTCACGGCAATACTCTTGAAGCGGCGCACAAAATGGAAGAAATCCTGAAGGAAAAGGGCTGTCCGCGCGTTGCGTTTGCTGACCTCAGCCGCGACGATATCGCCGAGTGCGTAGAGGACGGCTTCCGTCACAGCGTGCTTCTCTGTATGGCGTCAAGCTACGATGCAGGCGTTTTTGCGCCGATGGCTGACTATCTTCATCACCTGAAGGTAAAAACGTTCCAAAACCGCACGGTAGCGCTTGTAGAGAATACCTCCTGGGCGCCGTCGGCACTCAAAACTATGCGCGCTGAATTCGAGGAAATGACTAACATCAAAATTCTTGACAAGACCGTTTCTATCAAAACAAGACTCACCGAGCAGAACATCAGGGAGCTTGAAGAGCTCGCCGATGATATTATCAAGGCTGTATAAAACGGACGCAGACAGGTTGCAACCGTTTTAGGCTGAAAGGAGAAAATCTTATGGATTATATGGCGTTTACAAAAATGTCTTACGGCGTGTACGTTGTTACATCGTGGGCAGACGGCGGCAGACCGACGGGCTGTACGGCTAATTCCGCTATGCAGGTTACGTCAGAGCCTGCCACAATTGCCGTACGCATAAACCACGATAATTTCACTAATGAGTGCATAAAGAACTCGGGTATGTTTGCGCTGAATATTCTCGGCGAAAACTCAAAACCGCTTATTATCGGCACCTTCGGTTTCAGAAGCGGACGCGACTTTGACAAGTTTGCCGAAGCTCCCGAGGTCAAAAGTTTCCTTCCTGTTGTTGACGATTGCATAGCGCACATCACCTGCAAGGTTATCGACACTATGGAGAGCGAAACTCACACCGTATTCCTCGGTGAGGTAACGGGCGCAGAGGTGCTGAAGGAAGACGCTCCGATGACGTATGCGTATTATCACAACGTAATCAAAGGAAAATCCCCGAAAAACGCACCGACGTATATCAAGGAATAAAAAATAAGCTGTCGTTTCAATAACGACAGCTTATTTTTTTTACTGATTTTGACTGACAGGATGTTCCTGGTCATATTTTTCTGCGAATTTCTTGTACTTAGAATCGTCGATATACTTCATTTCGGCGTTTTCGTCAATGTCGTAGTAAATCTTGAATCTGTCAATCCACATCTTGCTTCCAGGCGAGCTCGTCCAAAGGTAATCGTCGTACGGAAGCGTTGTTACCATAACGGTTTGTTCGTGGTTTGCATTCTGCTTTTCGATATACTCGCTTCGCATATTGTCGTATGCGTGAATAGTCGAGAAAATGCTGAGATAAAAAATGCTCAGCGCGCACAGTCCGCCAACAAACGCCGCGCCGATAGCCTTCTGCGTGCTTTCGCTCGGCTGAGCCTCGCGCATAGCGTACGCGAACATCTCAATTACCATCATCGACATAATGAAATACGGGGGATAGTAGCACCTTGCAGTAATAGGATTAACTATCATAAGCGGCGCTACCATACACGCAACCGTTACGAACAAAAGAAGCAGCTTGAACTTTGACGCCTTGTCCTTTACGCAAAGGATAATTCCTGCAAACAGCGACAGACAGTAAAGACCTACAACGCCCCACATAAATACTTCCATCGCTTTTTCGGAGTAAATCGTCCAGCTTTGATACTTGTATTTTACAAAGAGCATACCGAGCGCAAAGAGGTTTGCGGCGGCAATAAGCTTTGTAGCAAAAACAGCCTTTTTGTTATCGCTTGATTTGATGTACAAAGCGCATACTGCAACAAATACTGCGCTTGCAACGGCGCACATCCAGATGTTCCATACAAACATATGGTTTACTGCGACGTTAACGTGTTCAACGATAGTCGTAATCATATCGGTCTTGCCCGAAGCAATCGAACGGTAATCGTCGCCGCCGTTGCCGATAATGCCGTATGCCGTGTTCGTGAACATCACAGCCGCGCCCGCAACTGCGCCGACAAGAAACGCAACGTGCGTAAGGTACAGCTTCTTTTCCTTAATAAGCACGTACAGAATGATTAACGCGCCGATTGCGATGTTGGTTAGCGTTATGTTTTCCATAAACAGCGCGCCTGCAAAGCCGATAACGAGTGTCAGAACGGGCATAAGCTTTGGATAGCTCGTTTTTTCGTCGTCAAAAATGTTTTTGATTATCACATAGTACAGCGCGAGCAGAAGCACGGGCGGCATATAATTTGAATAGCCCGAAGCCCAGCTAACTATCTGCGCGTATATTGATTTAGGAAGCAAAAAGAAAAGTATTGCCGAAAACAAAAGCGTAGATAACGTCGTGCTTTTTGAGAAAAAGCAGGGGATAAGACACGCTGCACAGTACGACACAGCCATACAAGCCACGAGTGCAAAGCGGCTGTTTGAAATTAAAAGTATCAGCAGGTTGCCGAGGTATCTGCCGTTATATCCAGCAAAAAAGTTTGCAAGCCTGTCCGCGCCAATCTGGTCGCCCCACGCCCAGTCGTCGTTAGTGTACGGCGTGTAAAATGCAAGCGTTGCAAAAAGCGCGAAAAGCAGCAGACTCAGTATTATAAAAGGTTTGTTGTTTGCCTTGGATTTGGAAGTCATATTATTCTCCTGTAATGTCGAATTGAGTGTTGTTTCGGCTCAGATGCTTTCTTTCAATATATATCGGTCTGTTTTTAGTCTGGACGTACATTTTTGAGATGTATTCGCCGAGCAGACCGAAGCAGAAAAGCTGTATTCCGCCGATAAATAGGATAAGCACAACGATTGTAGGATAACCCTTGACTTCGATGCCGAAGAATATCTTCTGAATTACGATAATTATAAGATATACTATCGAGATAAACGATGAAAACAGTCCGAGGTATGTTGCCATTCTGAGCGGCGCAGTCGAAAAGGCAAAGATGCCTTCAAGCGCATATTTGATAAGCTTTCTTACGCTCCACTTTGACTCGCCCTCAAATCTGTCGGCTACCTCGTACGGAATATACTTCGTCTTGAAGCCTACCCAGCTGAAAAGTCCCTTTGAAAATCTGTGATACTCAGTCATCGAAACGAGAGCGTCAACCATATTGCGCTTCATAAGTCTGAAATCAGACGCGCCGTTGACGAAATCAACCTCCGACATATTGTTTATCAGTTTATAAAAGCTCGACTTAACCTTTGCGAGCGCGCCGTTTTCGTGACGCTTTTCCTGATAAGCCGTAACGCAGTCAAGCGTGTCGTCCTCAGCCATAGCGTCAAGCATTTCAACAACGACCTCGGGCCTTTGCTGCAAATCGGCGTCAATAATGCATACCATATCGCCCTTTGCATTTGAAAGTCCAGCGTACATAGCGGACTCCTTGCCGAAATTTCTGCTGAAGGAAATAACCTGAATATTAGCGCTCGGGTTATCGTTATAAATCTCAGTCAGCTTTTCAAAGGTCGAATCTGAGCTGCCGTCGTCAACAAAAACGAACTCAATCTGTTCAGGTCTTAAATCAAAAACTCTGTTAACCTCGTCAAAAAACTTCTTGACGTTACCCTCCTCGTTAAAACAGGGGGCAATAAGTGATAAAAGCATAATGAACCTCTTTTCGATATTACTGGGTTTCATAATAACCTACTTTAGATTTTATCTAATATTTTAATAATTGTCAATATTAAAATATATTATACATAAAAAACCGAGCCGCACAGCGCGCAGCTCGGTAAAAATCATTCAGCAATATTAAAATCGTAAACGTAAATATATGTGTTAGGAATACTATCGACACAGCGATAGGTAACGTCGTAACCGTAATGCTCCTTAAAGAAAGTGACTAATTCCTCGCACACCTTTTCATAATCGCATACAAAAAGCACGTGGTCGTCAAGAATTGACATCATACCCTTATCGCCGTAATCACCGATTTCGTACTTGTCCATAACGTCGTACCAGTAATCGGAATAGATATACCAGTCGCCGCAGGTGTTAATAACTTTATAGTAGTCCTCGTCACCGTGATTAAGGATGTAAAGGTGTTTGTCAAGAAATGAGTTCTTTGTCAGCGTGTCACAGACGAACGTCATATCGTATTTGTAGCTTGAAACATAGTTGTGTATCGGATATCTGTTTCTGTATGCGCTTACTGAAGCAACGTCTGTTTTTACTACTCCCGCGATTGACGATACGCATAGAACAAAAACCATAAATTTCAGAAACTTTTTTCTGAAAAGCTTTGGGCGTTCTTTGTCGTCAATTAGCTTAATTTTACTGAAATCTGAATTTCTGATAATGATATAGAATAACAATATCAGTCCGAATTCACAATATGAGTTGATTACTCTTTCGACAGGACGAAGCCTGAAAAACAGATATGCAACTGATGCAAGTATAGGCATCGACGCTGCAAGTATTTGAAACCGTTTGCCTTTTAGATATATGAAAGCGACAATAGTCAGCAATATCAAGTACGGGAAGAAACGTATCAGCCACCAGCAGCCAAGTATAATATTAGGCTTTGTCTGGTTGAAAAACAGCGTATCTAAAATTGCCTTTGGAGTTATTGAATATTTATCGCTTAAGGCTCTTGTTTCTGAAATCTGTCTTACGTTATCTACAGAAAAGGTTTCGTTATCTGCATATATAAAATAACTGTATAAATCAAAATCGTTTTCTGTAAGCTGTGGGTCGTCAACGCTGTTTTTGTACGATTCATAAGTGAAGTTTCCGCCGTCCGAGGCTGCAGCGCGAACGCTTGCAAATTCCGTAAACGAAGGATTGACGTTGTCCTCAACGTATGCTGCCTGAATAGCATTAGTTGCATTTTTTGCAACTACACAGATGAGAACAAGACCCACAAGTGCAATAACGCCAGTTTTCTTCTTGAAAGAAAGAATGACCATAAGCGGTATCGTTGCAACGAGAATAGACGTGTATAACTGGCCTAATCGCATAAAAAATCCGAGGAACAGGAAGAATATGGCAAAAACAATACCTATTACAGGTTTAACAATATTGTCCTTCTTCAGATTAATTATGCTGTCAAGGTAAAGTAAAAAGCCTGCCATACAGCACATATACGCAATCATCGTAAAGGTCATATGCCCTATGTTATATATTAATATACCAAGTACAAAGCATACAACAAAATAATTTACAAAATCGTTCTTGCAAAAATTGCTGACAATAACCGCCATAACAGCAATAAACGATATGTTGAGTATAACAAGATAGACGACGGGAAACCAGTCTATTGCAGGAATTGTCTGGTAAAGAAACTTAATAATATACCCTATTATTGCATTTACAAAGACTAAGTATTCACTATGATTGTTGTACCCGTAGCTTTGAGCAATATGATACATAAAAACGTCGTCGTTTTCACAGTAAAATATTAAATTCAGTATTGCCATAACTGCAGTAACAATTATGGGAGAAAGAATGAGTATATAGCTTTTTTTCTTTGTCATTATATACCTCAAAAATATTTTTTTATATTCTACAATGAAAAAAAGCTTTTGTCAACTGAACCGAAAAACGAAAACTTGAACAAATTGCTTTCATACTGTATAATATAGGTAGACTGTACAAAGGAGCGAGAATTATGAAAACAAATAAAAAGGCTTTGATAATAATTGTAGCTCTTTTGTGTGCGGCATTAGTGATAGGAGTGATTTTTATGTTTGGTATAAAAAATCCGTTTAATTACCAGAAGCCCGAAACAAAGATTAAAAGCATTACCTCGCTTGAAAGCTTTAATCTGCACCTTAGCGGAATGCGTATTACCGAGGAATACGAAATTGTATGCGAAGGCGACAAGGCGACCGTTTCGCACTACGTTATGAACTATTCAACGGGCGAGCAGAAAAGAGAGCTTGAGTCCAGCGCAACACTCGAAACGCAGGCGGTGCTTGACAAGCTTGACGAGCTGGGAGTGGCTTCGTGGAACGGCTTTCACGGCGAGCACCCAAAGGGCGTTCTGGACGGTACTATGTTCAATCTGACGGCTTACGTCAACGGCGGGCAAAAGCTTTACGCCGACGGCTCACAGAATTTTCCAAAGCATTTTCACGAGCTTGAGGAGTGGTTTTATGAGGTGCTGCGGGACTAAGGGCAATTACGCTATTTACAATTTGTAAGATAGCGTTTATAATTAAACTATAAAAATTATGAAATGAGGTTGTTTTATGAAAAAGACGTTATCATTAATTATGTCGCTTGTGATGATACTGACGTTATCGTCATTACCGTTCTCAGCAAGTGCAAATGATGAAAAAATCAAGCTTACAGAAGATATGATTGACTGGGGCAATACAATTCTGTTTCTTCCTGTACGTGAGATAGATTCAATTGATAACTCTGTTGCGTGCGATATAACTATTAACGACGGTGAGCGCAATTTGATATCACCTGAAGATTATGACGTTTTTGCGTATGTTGAAACAAGCGACGGACGTATGGAAACTGTTTATCCGTTTGAAGAGCCTGGAAAATATATCGTTCAGGTTGTTGCATTTGAAGACGGTGACTACGAGGGCACTTTTGAAAAGGAATATTCTGTTTTTGAAACCCGCAATAATTGGGGCGAGCAAAAGGTTGTTGATAATCACGTATTCTACGTTGATGAAAAAGGCGCCACAAGTGCGGAAATTACGTCACTTAATTCTGACGAAAACGGTATAATCTGGCTCAAAGAGGATTCTGGCGACAATTCTACCTGGTATGGAATTGATAACCCAAACGGCGTATTTGAAGAAGGCTCGCAGTTTTCTGTTCGCTGGTTAGATAATGAATCAGATAAGCAGGATTATGAAGCACTTGCTAAAAAGCTTGATAATTCAGGTGACTTAGGCGCAAAAGTGTGTTTTTTTGATGTGGGCGTCATAAATCCAGATGGAAACCAGTTAGGTTCTTTAAATGGTAACAGGATAAATTTCTATGTTCAGCTTGGCGAAGATTGGGACGATTCAGAAATTCGCGCATACTATATTTCTGATGGCAAAGATGAAGAAATAGGCGTTGAAATAAAAGATGATTTAGGCGGAAATACAGGCAAAAGATTTGCAGAGCTTAAGATGCAGCATTTTTCACCTTACGTTATTTATCAAAAGAAAAAGACTACTCCTGCTCCTCAACCCCCTGCTTCTCAGACTCCTGCTGTAACCGAAAACAATACTGTTACAACTGTAGAAAAGAAGTCTTACACGTTATCGGTAAAGGCAAAGAAGCCAACCGTTAAGTATGCAAATCTGAAGAAAAAATCACGCAAAATTGCCCGTAAGAACTTACTTACCGTCAAGAACGCAAAGGGAACCGTTACGTATTCGCTTGCATCTGCAAAGAAGGGCAAGAAGAACGTTAAGAAGTTCTTTAAGATAAACAAGAAAAACGGACAGCTTACAATTAAAAAGGGACTCAAGAAGGGAACCTACAAAGTAAGAATTAAGGTATCAGCCGCAGGAAACGCTGAATACAAAGCGGCGTCAAAGACTGTAACCGTTACAATCAAAGTAAATTAAAATCTGGGAGGGTACACACCCTCCCTTTTTACAGCAACAGCGCGTTGCTTGAATTGCGTCCGTGTTTGTATTATTATATAAACAGGGAGGGTTTGTTATGGATACAAAGGATGTATTATATGAACTGAGAACAAAAAACGGCTTGTCGCAGGACGAGCTTGCAAAAAAGGTTTTTGTTACCCGTCAGGCAGTATCACGGTGGGAAAACGGCGAAACGGTGCCGAATACGGAAACGCTTAAGCTGCTGTCAGAGCTGTTTGACGTGTCTATCAACACTCTGCTCGGCGCACCTCAGAAGCTTGTGTGTCAATGCTGCGGAATGCCGCTCGAGGACGAGCTTATCAGCAGAAATAAGGACGGCTCGTTCAACGAAAGCTACTGCAAGTGGTGTTATGCCGACGGAACGTACACCTACAGCAATATGGACGATTTGATTGACGTGTGCGTTACGCATATGGTTAGCGAGGATTTTACCGAAGAGCAGGCACGCGAGTATATGAAGGAGCTGCTGCCTAAGCTCGATTACTGGAAGCGTTATGACGAGCTCAGCGACGACGGACAGTTTGAGCAGTTCAAAAAGCAGTTGATTGACGAAATCAACGCGCTTAATATTGAAGGAATGCCGAAGGTAGAAACGCTGAACGCGCTCGTCGGAAAATTCGTAAATCTCGAATACCGACTGCCGAGCGGAAAAAGTGTAAAATTCCTCGACGACTCCACGACGTATCTCGGAAATCAGCTTGAGTCGGAATTCAGCGGAGAACGCTGCTTCGGCGTGCTCGCAAATATGGACTTCATTATGGTTTGCACGTATGAAGCAGAAGGCAAAAATCCAGAGCTGGTACTCTATAAAAAACGATAAAAAAGACTGACGGAGGATATACCTTCGTCAGTCTTTTGCTTTGCTTATTATTCATATGTGTGATAGTACAGCGCTTTTTCCGTAATGAGCTGATTCATTTCATCAGGCACGCTGTGGAAGCCGACTGCATAACGCTTGTTTGCAGGGTCCCATAAGAAGTAAGAGCTTACTGCCTTTTCAATCTGCTCTGCTATATCGTCAGGCGCATAGAAGATTGTCGGCTCCTCGCCTGGAGCGTGGTCAACCTCAACAGCTACGTACGGCTCTTCCATAGTAACTAAATGCTTAACAACTCCCTCGTTGTATAATTCAACTGCGGCAAGACCGAGCGTTCTGTGGTCCTTGTGGTGAGCCTCGGGAGCATTCGGGTAAATCGTACAAACGGTGCATTCTTTATCAATGCGCTCAACAAAATCCTTGATAATCTCCTTTGCTCTTTCAAGCGTGATGTTACCGTCCACAATTCTTTCCTCTGGAAAATGTACGTTTTCACGCTTTACGCCAAGTGCGTCACAGCTGCCAAAAAGCTCCTGATCTCTCGTTGCAGTGAAATCTGCTTTCGTCAAATCAAAAACGTGCTGCTCGTGGCACTGCTCGCAGAATTCACGGTTGCCAAGACGCAGTCTTACGTTTGAGCTTGAACCGTCAGTAACCATAATAACGTGAACGTCGTAGCCGTTTTTAACCGAAGCGGCTATATCAATTCCCATCGTCAAAAGCTCATCGTCCTGATGAGGTGCAAAATAAAGCACAGTATTACTTGGTTTTGTTAACATAACTTTCGCCTTCTTTCATTTTATTTTCACCTACATTATATATACATTACGTCAATAATGCAAGAAAAAGTTATAACATTTTTTAACAAGCTTTAACGACTGAAATATTTTGACGTACACTTGCTTGTCGATATTTAACAAATGATTACATTTTGCTTTTATAACAAAAATATATTTACTTTTGTCGATTTGTATAGTAAAATTAAGCTGAAATAACAAATTCAGGAGGAACGCACATGAAATATGCATTAATCACAGGAGCGGCAGGCGGACTTGCAGGAGCTTGTGTAGAAGAACTCTGCAAGGATGAAAGCTGGACAATCTTTGCTGCCGATATAACGGAAGACGGTTTAAACGCACTTGTTGAAAGAACAAACGAAAGAGTAATCCCTGTTGTGCTTGATATTACAAGTAAGGAAAGCTGCGAAGCGGCTGCCAAAACAATCGAAAGCATTGCAGGTAAGCTTGACGTTGTTGTTAACGCTGCAGGAATTCATACGATGTCATCTCTCGTTGAAGGTAATATCACCGAAACGGTAGAAAGAATGATTAATATTAACGTTCTCGGTATGATAAGAGTTAACAAGGCAGTATTCCCGCTTATCAAGGAAGCAAGAGGCAGGATTATTAACTTCTCGTCTGAGTGCGGATGGGAAAAGCCGCAGCCCTTTAATACTCCTTATGCAATTACAAAATATGCTGTTGAAGCGTACACAATCGGTCTTAGACGCGAGCTTAATTTCCTCGACGTTGACGTAGTGAAAATTCAGCCAGGCTCCTTCAAGACGGGGATGCACAATCAGGCAACGGCAGGCTACGAAAAAATACTCGAAACAACCGAGTATTACAAGCCTGTGCTGACAGTGCTTAAGCCGCTTATGAGTACTGCTATGGCGCATCCTAACGACAAGAAGTATCTTGTCAGAACTGTTATTAAGACAATAAATTCTCCTCACCCGAGAACAAATTATAAGTGTAAGAATACCTGGTATCTTGCAGCAATTAATCCCGTGCCTGACAAAATAATTGACTTTGGTTACAAAAAGATAGTTGACATTGGATACAAAATTATGAAGAAAAAGGGATTGGCTGACTAATAGTTAACAAAGTCGATATCATATATATTTAGTTAGTATTAAATAATTCGCGTCATTATGAATATTGAATAATATAATAACAAAATGTTCAAAATATCACAGCAATTTTCACAAAGATTATTTTCAATATTGACAAAGCGGGTTAGTTTGGTGTAACCTTTACTTGTAAGGCAAAGGGGTCTTTGAGGAAACTCGAAGACCCTTTACATATTATTTGGGCAACGGAGTCTTTGGGTTTATCTCAAAGACTCTTTATCTTTAAATAAAAACGGGCAACGGCGTCCTTTTGCGTTTTTTCGCAAGAGGGCGCTTTCACTTTTTTTGGAGGTGATTTTATGAGTAATGACAATAATGTTCGTAATTCTGCAAAAATCAATTTCTGCGGCGAGCCGCAGGTGCAAAAGCACAAAATGACTCATCTGCAAAACAAATACGAAATGGCGTTTTACGGTAACGACAACTGGACAGATGAGTACAGCTTTAACACAACGTCATGGGACTAACCGTTAGAAACTTTTTTAGGAGGAAATAAAATGAGTATGACAAAAGAACAAATCTTAAGGGAAGCAAAGGAAAACAACGTTGAATTCGTTAGACTTCAGTTTACCGATTTATTCGGCAGAATGAAAAACGTTGCAATTACGCTGTCACAGCTTGAAAAGGCGCTTGACAACGAATGTATGTTTGACGGCTCGTCAATCGACGGCTTCGTTCGTATCGACGAAAGCGATATGTATTTGCACCCAGATTACAATACCTGGTCAATCGTACCTTGGAGAAAACACGAAAATATCCAGACTGGCAGACTTATTTGCTCTGTATATAAATCAGATAACGAAACACCGTTTGAGGGCGACCCGCGTAACGTACTTATCAAGGTTATGGACGAGGCAAAGAAGCTCGGCTACGGCTTTAACGTAGGTCCAGAGTGTGAGTTTTTCCTCTTTAAGCTCGACGAGGACGGCAAGCCAACGCTTGAGGTAGGCGACGAAGCAGGTTACTTTGACCTCAACCCGATTGACCACGGCGAAAACTGCCGCCGCGATATCTGCCTTGCGCTCGAGGATATGGGCTACACAATCGAAGCCTCTCACCACGAGGTTGCAGAAGGACAGCACGAAATTGACTTCCAGTTCGGCGACGGACTTCTTACAGCCGACAGAGTTATGACCTTCAAGCACGTCGTAAAGACCTACGCAACGAAGCATAATCTTCACGCAACCTTTATGCCGAAACCGATTTACGGTATTAACGGAAGCGGTATGCATACAAATATGAGCCTTTACAACGTCGAAACGGGCGAAAACGTATTTGACGACCCGAACGGCGAGCTTGGACTGTCTAAGGAAGCTTATTCCTTTATCGCTGGTATTATGGAGCATATCAAGGGCATCGCAGTATTTTCTAACCCAACGGTAAACTCATACAAAAGACTTGTTCCAGGTTATGAGGCTCCGAGCTATCTTGTATGGAGCACCTCAAACAGAAGCTGTCTTGTACGTATTCCTGCTTCAAGAGGTAAGGGAACAAGAGTTGAACTCAGATGTCCTGACCCGACCTGTAACCCGTATCTTGAAATGGCGCTCTGCCTTGCTGCAGGTCTTGACGGTATCAAAAGAGGACTCGTTCCGAAGCCTGCATATGATGAAAACGTTTTCGTACTTTCTGACGAAGAGCTCAAGAGAGAGGGTATCGACTGCTTGCCAGGCTCATTAGAGGAAGCTATCAAGGAAGCAGAAAAGGATCCGTTTATAAAGGAAACGCTCGGCGCTCACGTATACAACAATTACATCGAGGGCAAAAAGCGCGAATGGGACGAATACAGAAAGCAAATCAGTCAATGGGAAGTTGACAGATATATGATTAACCACTAAATGCATGGTATGATTTTTTATTAATTTGTGCGAAACGGGGCAGGTGTAGCTTGCGGCAACATTTATGCCTGCCCCGTTCTCTCTTCCTAAAAAGGGGGTACTCCTCCTGCCTTTACATCTACGGACTGCGATAGTATGCCCCAGATTGGGGGAGTATTCCGCTTAGGAAGATAAACTATTGGAGGATAAAACAATGAGTGATTCAATTTTATCTGCTGTTTCAGACAGCGTTTTCGGCGTTTGGTTTTTGATTGGCGCCGCGCTGGTATTCTTTATGCAGTGCGGCTTTGCGATGGTAGAAAGCGGTTTCACCAGAGCGAAGAACGCTGGAAATATTATAATGAAAAACCTGATGGACTTCTGCATTGGCGCAGTAATGTTCATTTTGCTCGGCTTCGGCTTGATGATGGGCGAGGAATGTCTTGGCGGTCTTGTCGGTATGCCGACGCTCGGCGTGTTCACCGATTACGCAAATTTCGATTGGTCGAACTTCGTGTTCAACCTCGTTTTCTGTGCAACGGCGGCAACAATCGTTTCGGGCGCTATGGCGGAGAGAACTAAGTTTTCCGCTTACTGTATTTATTCAGCAGTAATTTCAGCTGTCGTTTATCCCGTAGAAGCGGGCTGGATTTGGAACGGCGACGGCTGGCTTGCAAAGCTCGGCTTTCACGATTTTGCAGGCTCAACGGCAATTCATATGGTCGGCGGAATTGCGGCGTTTATAGGCGCTTCAATCCTCGGTCCGCGTATCGGTAAGTATAAGACGGACAAAAAAACTGGCAAAAAGGTTGCCCGCGCTATTCCTGGTCACAACCTTACAATAGGCGTGCTCGGCGTGTTTATTCTTTGGTTTGGCTGGTACGGCTTTAACGGAGCTGCCGCAACAAATACCGATATGCTTGCAAGTATATTCGTTACAACAACTCTTGCGCCGTCGGTTGCAACGGTAGTAACGATGATTTTTACTTGGATAAAGGACGGCAAGCCTGACGTTTCGATGAGTCTTAACGCCTCGCTTGCAGGACTCGTTGCTATTACTGCACCCTGCGATTGCACGGACGCGCTCGGCTCAATTATCATCGGCGCCGTTTCGGGCGTTATAGTTGTTGTTGCAGTAGAGTTTATCGACAAAAAATTACATATTGACGACCCTGTCGGCGCGTGTGCCGTGCATATGGCAAACGGTATCTGGGGTACCTTTGCAGTAGGTCTGTTTTCGACAGGCGCAAATGACGTTGGCAAGGGCTTATTCTATGGCGGCGGATTTAAACAGCTCGGTATTCAGGCGCTCGGCTTCCTTGCAGTTGCTACCTGGACAGTATGCACGATGCTTATTGTATTCACGGTTATTAATAAGGTACACGGACTTCGCGTA
>JAFWKC010000071.1 GCA_017514345.1 Eubacterium sp. | reverse complement strand
TATAACCTGATACGCTTACGGCATAGGCAGATACCGCATAACTTGTAGCAACGTGCGTAAGAATTTCATTTGCAATAAATACGGCAACGCTCATAAGACCGCTGATAGACGAAATCCAGCTCATAACTATTCCGAATTTTTCTTCAAACTCAAGCAAGTCGTTGCCTGTTTCGTCAAGAATATTAGCCGCGCTCTGATTTCTGATAGCCTCGGTTGTAAGGGCGATATCGCTCGTTTCAATGTCAGTGTCTGCGCACTCCCAGATTGAAACAGCCTCGCCGCCGTTATATTCTTCAATCGCTTCCTGTGCGGTTTCGATTGTTTTTTCAACATCCTTGCTGTGCACATTTTCGCCGAGGTTGGTAACTGCCGAAATCAATCCGTTCGTTTCGATAATGCCGATTTGAGCTTCGGTCATTACGTCAAGTATAGGATAAAGTTCTTGAAAATCTACTTCTTCTATCGTCTGGAGTCCGTAATCAAGAAGCCAGTCGCCGAGTTTCATTTTGCCGCGGTAAATGAAGTTATTAAGCATTTCATACGCAGCAATGAAAATCGCGTCGGCATCCTCCTCCTCGAATTCGTCCATATACTCAATAGCGTCCTCAGCGTTATTGATTTTGTCAGGAGCGTCAATGCTTTTTGCTTTTTCGCTGTGTCTTTCGGCAGCGTTGTAATAACTTGTTGTGAAGGACTGAATCTGACGGAACACAAGCTTTGCATCGTCGTCAAAGCGCTTTTGAAGTTCTTTTTCCTGGTCTGTTGTAAGACCTTTTTCCTGCATATCCCAGATTGCGCTTTCAGAAATCTGCTCAGCCCATGTTTTCGTTACCGACTCTTCTTTTTCCTCATCGATAGCGTTTTCATAGGGTGCAGCGCCTGAGTTAAGATAGTTGATAATTGCGTTAGTTGTACCGTTGCTCGCCTTAACAAGCAAGGTCATAAAGAAATCCTCGTCGGCATTTCCGTCAATGATATAGTCGCCGAGCAGATTATCCTCATCAACCATAAACAGGTTAAGTGCGTCATACGCGTCCTGCGCCTTCGGGCTGCCTGCTTCATAAGCGTCAGCAAATTCCCTTGCCGCAATATCCATATTAAACGCAGTTCCCGCCTGCTCTTCTTTCAGAGCTTCCAGCAGTTGATTATAGTTATAAAGCTGATAATCGGTATCCATGCCGAGAAGGCGGATATCTGTAATCGCTTCTTTTTCATTCTTGGTTGTTTTGTAACCCATATACACGAACTTCTTGCCCGTGCCCTGGTTTAAGTCAGAGCCAAACATTTTGTAGCCCTGGGCGTCCATTCTCTTTTTTGCGTCGCTCTTTGCGTCGTCGTCGTTTTCTTCATAAAAAAGCTTTATATCCGCAAGATAATAAACGTCGTTTGCCTCACCGAAGGTTTGGAACGTAATGCCTGCGCCCATAACCACAGAAAGGAGAACACAAAGAACGGCGATCAGTATTTTCTTATAATTCATTTTTGTTTTAGTCATTCTTTTTCTCCCCCTTCTTTTTTACTATTATTGCAATTGCTATTGCCGCAATTCCAAGTGCGATTATTCCTGTTATCACAAATGCGGAGCCTGTTCCGAAAATAGAAGCATAAAGCGGAGTTGAAACCGTATCCTTTTTCTGGAACGAAATATCTCCGTCCTCCGCGTGGAAATATCTTGCTTGATACTCAGTTATATTTCTTGAAAAATGAGTTTCATCGTCAGTCGTGCTGACCATAATATATGAGTCTCTGTAAAGACCTCCGCTGTAAACACGCGCTGTGGAAGCGACTCCCTCCTGAAGACACAGATTGTTGTGACGCGTATCCTCGGATTCGTTGTCGCGGATAATTACGGAGCCTTTCACGCTTAAATCGTAATAACTGTCAACGTAAATGCCGCCGCCTTCTTTCTTGGATTTGTTCTCGATAACGGAGCAATCGGTTACGGCAACATATCTGTCGTTAACATAAATTGCACCACCCTCATCCTCTGAAATATTTTTCTTGAAGACGCATCCAGTAAAGAGCACCGGATTTTCATTTTTCTTATCTCTTCCGTTTACGTAAATCGCGCCGCCCTCGTCAACGCTTGTGTTGTTAACGAAGAAGCTGTTTACTGCCTTAACATCGGTTGTTGCGTCACCCGACATGGAGCCGATATAAATGGCGCCGCCCTGCTCATTTGCTCTGTTCGCCGAAAATATTGCGTTGTGCATATAAAGCGTTTTGCCCAGGTTTTCAAAAAAAATTGCGCCGCCGTCGTCCTCGCAGTAGCAGGAGTCAATCGTTGAATCTTCAATAACGGTTTTTGTGTTATCCTCGATGTACATTCCGCCGCCGTAACAGTTATCAGAACTGTCGGCTGCCTGACAGAAATAAATTCGGCTGTTTCTGAGTTCGATATTTTTAGAACCCTCATTCGCGCAGATGCCGCCGCCGTTATATTGAGAAGTACATTCGTAGATAGTACCTCCATTCATATAAAGGGAGGAATCTTTTGCCAAATGAATACCCCCCGCGGTGTCCGAGCTTGCGCCGCCTGTAATAACGCCGCCTTCAACGCCGTCGTAACCTTTTGAATACGGTCTTGAATCCTTGATGGTTAACGTTGCGCCTTTGCTCACGTAGAACACCTCGCCGTCTGATACGTACTCGCGGTTGCGCGTTCTGTGGATATAGTAGCCGTTCAAATCAAGCGTAACATTACTGTTTTCAGGGATTTTAAGGCAATCGTCGTGCGACCAGTTGTCGCCGAGCGTAATACTGACCTGATTTGAAGAGTTGGCATAAGAAATCGCCTTGTCCCATCCCTTTTTCACGTCGTTGAAATTTTCTTCCTTCGTGAGCGTATCGTCCTGATACACCTTTACCTCGGTAACACCGCTGACGCCGAGCACGGCGTTTGAAACGCCAAACGCACAAATCAGCAGCATTATTGCCGTGGCAAATGAAATTATTTTTTTCAGATTCTGATGCATCATATTCTCATCCTTTCTGATATGTTTAGATAGCCTTAAATACTTAATATATAAATATATAATTCATCCGCAAATATTATAATAAGACGTGTATAACAAATGTATAACAAATATAGTTGTTTTTGAAATTTTTTCAAAAAAATAATGCCTCCTCAAAGGAAGCATTAAAGATAATTTTTAATTGTTTTTTCAACAATTGCTTCGGTAAGGCTCGCCCAGTAGTATGATGCCATATACTCTCCGCGATACGAATTAAGTGTCTGAACATCGCCTTGCAGTAATCGGTATAAATCACATTCAAACATATCGGGGTTAATCCTCAGCTCACCCGAATTCATTTCAAAAATCTCGCCTATACCGTTTTCCGTAAGCGTTGTTTTAAGACTGTGAACGATTACGTTAAAGCTTTTCTGCATTTTGCGGTCATATAACTCATCCTCATATAACGCTGCAAAGGCAACGGCTCGCTTTACGCCCGCTCCCTGTTTGTCAATAAGAAAAGCAAGCAATTCCTTGGATTTTGACCTTGAAAATCGCATTGGTTTCCCGTCAATCAGAAACTCAAATTCTCCAAAGGTTTTTGCAAAAATGTGGGGATATGATGTTACGGCTTTTGAAGAAAGCGCATGGTTTATCTCCGCAACAAGTTTTTCCTTTTCAATCGGCTTCATAATATAGCCGTTTGCGTGAATCTTAAACGCTTCAAGCGCATAATTTGAATAACCTGTAAGGAAAACAATGGATATATCAGGGTGCAGTTCCTTGATTTTTACGGCGAGCGTAATGCCGTTCATTTTTGGCATTTCAATAT
>JAFWKC010000002.1 GCA_017514345.1 Eubacterium sp. | reverse complement strand
TAACACAAGGGTAAAAACCAAAAACGGCGACACTATCAAATACATTGATAAAAATGACAGAGAAAGCATTTGCAAATCTACGAAGGCCGGCCGTATTTATGTTGAGCACTGCGACCATGAAAGCTATAAATATTCCGTTATTAATGCAGATTCTCACAATTCAGTTTGTAGTTATTGCGGCCACCAGGCTATAGAAGCTCACGAAATGGTGGTAAGTTCATGGTCCTGGAGCGATGACAGCATCTCGGCAACGGTTCGTCTGACCTGCAAAGATTGCGGATATATAACTGACGTTGTGGCAACTGTTGCAGAACCTGTTTATGACGACCACGGCGCAGCCCAATATGTTGCAACTGCACAGTACAAGGGCAAGAGCTATTCAGATGAACGCTTTATCAAAGACGGTGTAGTTATTGATGAAGGCGTTACAATTACCTGGAGAAACAGCGACGGCACGTTCCTTGATACCGAGTATTATAAAAAAGGCGCTGAAATTTCATTTAAGGGCGATACTCCCGAATGTCCCAAGGAAGGCGGAACGTTTGCAGGATGGGATGACGGCTACTACAGTTATGTTCTGCCGACACAGTCAATTCCTGCAGCCTCAGAAAATTTAACCTATACCGCTTTCTATAAATTTGACGCCGCTGAAAAGCGTACCGACGAAGACGGCGAATATTTCACGGGAAGAGTTGCCCATTTTGTAATAACGTCTGAATCGGGTTATTTAGGTACGTTATACTTTGAGGTGAAAGAGGACGGCACGAAAGGCGCGTGGATTCCGAATTACAAGGAAGACAGTGATTATGAATTTGATCTTCTTAACGATAACACCTACAGAATATCAAAGTATATCGGTTCAACGGATAATCTCAGTGAAATCACCGTACCGAAAAGCTATAAAGGTAAACGGATAACGGTAATCGGTAAAGAAAATGAGAAATTTATTGATACCAATAATGATTTTAAACTTGTTCTCAACGAAAACATAACAACGATTGAACAGGGCGCTTTTGAAGACGTTCCGATAAATGAAATCGGCGGCGATACTTCATCACTTTCATTAATCAAAGACCGCGCTTTCCAATACAACAGCGGTTACCACAGTCTGATTTTAAAGCTTGATTATACCGACAATATAACTATCGGTGATTACGCCCTTAAAAACCGGGATGTTGTTGAAAACATCATGCACGAAACAAAGCTTGTTGATAACAGCGGACATTCCGGTCATGTCGGCACCGCCCACTCTATTTCCTACACTGTCAGAGGCTCGCACATTGCAAATGTTAATATTTCCTGGGGTTCCGATTTGTCTGAAGCTACCGCACATGTTAATTGTGAGAATTCCCATTGCGGTTATACGGATGATATTCCCTGTGAAATAACAAGCAAAGACAAGGAAGACAAGATTATCTATACCGCAACGGTTGTTGTAACGGATAATACTTATACCAGCACTCAGGTTATAACCAAAGAAGGAATAACCGTTAACAAATCCGAAAACGGAATGGTTGAAGCTGACAAGAAATATGCTCTTTCCGGCGAAACCGTTACTCTTAATGTCACACCCGCAGACGGTTATGCATTAAAGAGCATCAGCGTAACGGCGCAGGACGAAACGGAAATAACTCTTTCAGGCGAAGGAAACACAAGAACGTTTACTATGCCAAATAATGATGTAACCGTAAATGCGGAATTTGAGAGAATCGCAATGGACGGATACAGCCTCACGCTTGATGACGGAATCAATGTCAATTTCTACATTGATACCCCCTACTATGAAGCAGAGGGCGGCACAATTCAGTATTCTTACCTTACAACTACGGAGGATAAGAGCGCTGAAAGAACCGTATATTCGGCTGATGTTGCAGACCTTGAAGAGCAGGATAACGGCACAAGAAAGCTGACCTTATCTGCTGCTCCCGCACAGATAGCAGAAGACTATATTATTGAAGTATACGATGCAGGCGGCACAAAACAGGCGACCATTACCGCTTCCATTGAGGAATACTGCAACGCATTAGTTCAAAGCGATGATGAAAGATTAACGCCGTACCGTGATATAGCGCAGTCGCTTCTTAACTACGGCGCGCTTGCCGATGAATACTTTGGCTACGCGGCGATTCATAAGGCCGTAACGGGCGATGATTACGCAATCACTCATTCCGAAAACTATAAAGCGGATGTTGATGTTTCCGAATTCAGAAGCAAGGCTCATGCTTCAATTTCACAGGGCGATGTTCAGATTACGGGAGTTTCGTATGTAGCACTTCTTAATCCCGAATTCCGTTTCTACGTTTCAAATCTTACAGAAGCCGAGGCTACAGCAATCAATGTCAGCATTGATAAGACGGGCTTAAACGCAAAGATGGTTAAGACTGATAACGGCATTTGCGTTAGTGTAACAGGACTTAACGCAAGCGACTTCGCAAAGACGTTTACCGTAACGGTAGGCACAACCGAAATAACCTATAACGGCTATGCTTACCTTTACACTGTTTTGAATGACAGCACAGCAGACGCAGCACTTAAAGACCTTGCGAAAGGTGTATACAGATATGCAGCGGCTTGCGAAGCGAAATTCGCATAAGGAGGTGGTAACAAATGAAAAAGTACAAGGAACCTGAATTCAAGGTTGTTATGACAAAAAATCAGGATGTTATCACAACCTCCGGCGGTGGCGGTAGTAACAAGCTGAACAGAGTTGGTGGCTGGGAAGCTTACGGTAACGGCGGCGTACCGATTATTGAATTATAAAATGAGAAAACGCTATGAAAAAACACCGAAAATCCGAAATGACGATTGAAGATTATTTCGTATAATATGCAAACGCATTTTTATAAATTTACGAAAGGAGAGAAAATATGGATTACGCAATGACCGCTGAACAATTTCAGAATATGAACCCTGCACAGCAGACAGGTACTATTATCGGTGCTTGTGTTGCTATTGTGCTGATGATTATTGCTGACTGGAAGCTGTTTTCAAAGGCGGGCGAGGCAGGTTGGAAATCGCTTATTCCGATTTATAATATTTACACGCTCGTTAAAATCGTTGACGGCAACGGAATTAAATTCCTGCTGCTTTGCCTTCCGATTGTCAATATTGTTTACGGCATTATCCTTAACCTTCGTATGGCAAAAGCATACGGAAAGGGTACGGGATTTGCTATCGGATTGATTTTGCTTCCGAACCTGTTCCAGCTTATTCTTGCCTTTGGCAGTTCAGAATACGTCGGACCGCAGGGTAAGAAAAACTGATTATGCAAAAATGAAAACATAAAGACACCAAAAACTCCCCATCCAAATGGATGAGGAGTTTTATAAAACCGTCAATTTGTACTGCCCCTGTATTCCACGCAAAGCATGGTCAAATCGTCGAACTGTTCTGCATCTTTGACAAACTCATCAACATACGTCCTTACGTTCTTTAGTATTTGTTCGGGCTCGACATTCGGATTGCTGTTCAGCGCCTCAAGCATACGCTCCGTACCGAACAGCTCGCCTGCAGCATTTGTTGCTTCGGGTACACCGTCGGTATAAAGGAAGAGCTTTGCGCCGGGAGTGAGTTGTATCTCATATTCCTTGATTATCAGCGCATCTCCCGATTGCATTATCGGACCTATCGCAAAAAGACTCGGCGTAAACTATATGGCGACTGAATATGACCGTGAATTCGGCGTATTTCTGAATAATCTGATGTACGCAAAGGAAAAGGCAAAGTACATTTTTGACCACGGTTTCCCCGTGATTGATAATTTTTATTCCGATTCTCTTGCAGATACACCGCTTGCTCTATGTGCTCAAAAGGCGCATTTAGTAACGAACAAAGCCACCACAGTAGTTGACTGGCCCGATTTAGATGAAGAAACAATGGATAAGGTGAAAAAGAAAATTGACACCGGATGGAACATTCACTTGAAATAATAATTACATACAAAGGAGAACTAAAGATGTTTAATGTTGAAAAGAAATCAGAAGGTAATAATGTAACGCTTGTATTAACGGGAAGATTGGATACCTCTACTGCACCTAAACTTGAAGAGGAAGTAAAGACGAGCATAGAAGGAACAGAGAACCTTATTTTTGATTTTACAGAACTTGAATACATATCGTCAGCAGGCTTGAGGGTGATGCTTTCGACACTCAAAATGATGAAAAATCAGGGCTCAATGAAGATAATCAATGTAACCGAAACCGTTAAGGAAATATTTGAAATCACAGGCTTCTCGGATATATTAACTGTTGAGTAAAGAAAACGCCGTAACCGCAAAGGTTTCGGCGTTTTCTTATGTTTGATTTATAGCATATTATTGTTGACAGAGCGTAAAAAACATACTGTAACAAGTCAAAAGACACCGAAATAATATCGGTGTCCCAAAAATCTGTCTGTTGTTTATGCTTTGATGGGGATGAAAATTTTTACAGTCGTGCCTTCTGCTGAC
>JAFWKC010000070.1 GCA_017514345.1 Eubacterium sp. | reverse complement strand
CAACGCGAGAGGTTGCGTCGGCAATTTCCTGCATTGTAATAGCAAACTTGCCGCGTCGAACTGCAAGAAGTGCGGCTTCGTTCATAAGGTTTTCAAGGTCAGCGCCAGTAAAGCCAATTGTATCCTTCGATATTTCGTGAAGGTCAACGTCAGGTGCAAGCGGCTTATCCTTAGAGTGAACCTTGAGAATATCCTCTCTTCCCTTTGCGTCAGGACGGTTAACAGTTATCTGTCTGTCAAATCTTCCTGGACGGAGAAGCGCAGGGTCAAGTACGTCAGGTCTGTTAGTTGCAGCAATAACGATAACGCCCGTGTTAGTTCCAAAGCCGTCCATTTCTACAAGAAGCTGGTTAAGAGTCTGCTCGCGCTCGTCGTTACCGCCGCCCATACCAGCGCCGCGGTGACGGCCTACTGCGTCAATCTCGTCAATAAACACAATTGCCGGACTCTTTTTCTTCGCCTGCGAGAAAAGGTCACGAACACGCGATGCGCCGACACCAACGTACATTTCAACAAAGTCCGAGCCCGAAAGTGACAGGAACGGTGCTCCTGCTTCACCAGCAACAGCTTTTGCAAGAAGCGTTTTACCAGTTCCTGGAGGGCCAACAAGAAGAACGCCCTTTGGAATTCTTGCACCGAGCTTCGTATATCTGTCGGGTTCCTTTAAGTAATCAACGAGCTCAGCAAGCTCTTCTTTTTCCTCTTCACATCCTGCTACGTCTTCAAACTTCTTGTCAGAAACCTCGTTGCCGTTCTTTGGCTTAAGCTTACCGAAGCCGAGAGAACGATTAGTTTCGTTCGTAATATTATCGCTCATACGCCTGATAGACCATATCAGGAAGAAAGTAAGTCCTACCGTAATAATCGCCATAGGAAGCATACTTGTAAGCCACGAGCGGTTAGAAGCCTTCTTGTAGTTATAAACTATCTGATTATTCGGATTTTTTTCGTTATAATCGTTAACGTACTCGCTGATATCGTCAAGGAAATACGGAACAGAAGGTACTGCGTACGTTTTTGCAGCGTCAGTATCCTTGTCAGTAAACAGCTTGTACGAAAGGCTACCTGAGCCGAGGTCAATCTCGTATTCTGCAACCTGATTTGTTCTGAAAAGATTAACGATTTCCGAATACTTTGCTGTGTCGCTCTTATTTCCAGAGGTCATAGCGAACACAATTCCGATAAGTATTAACGGAACAAGAATGTAAAATATTGCATTTTTAAAGTTTTGAGACAAATTTTTCATTAAAATTAGTCCTCCGTTGTTATATTAAACAGAATTACTGACTTAGTTGTATCGTCAATTTTTACTCTGTCGTCAGCCGTACAGTTCTGTACAGCTATAAGCCCCTTTTCGTCGCAAATAACCTGAAGCGTGTTTCTGCTTTCGGCAGGGATTTTCATTTCGTTAAATAGTTTTTTTAAGGTCTTGGTACAATTTCTTCCGACGGGTGAAATTGTGTCGCCCTCTTTTCTGCATCTTATAAAGGCGTTGCCGCAAATCTTATCAGCATCAAGGCAGAAATCGTACCTACGTTTATATCCTTCTTTATCATTAAGATAATCCGCATAAGTGATTATATCAAATGTAAGAACGTCATTGGTATTATTATTGCTCAGCTTATATATTCTCAGCTTGTTTGCGCTTGAAGTAAAGAATATGTCATCCTTAATCTGATATTTTTTGTTAACATTTAGTAATTCAAGCGCACCGTTAATATGAACGTCATCAAGAACAACGTTGAAGTTATCAGCAAGCAGCTGAAAAACTCTTTTCACAACAGCTATATCATAGGATTTCAGCTTGCTTATATCAAGACCGCCGTCTGTGTAACAATCGCGATAGCACTCATCAGCACATTTTGTAATAAAATTAATGTCCTCGCCGAAGCTTACGGTAAACCTGTTTACAGCTTTTTCAAAAGACGGGTTGATATGCTCAAATTCAGGAATAATGATATTTCTTATATAATTCCTTGTGTATTCAGTATCGCTGTTAGTTTCATCAACCACATATGGAATTTCGAGCAAATTGCAAGCATTCCTGATTTCATCAGAGGTGCATTCAATAAGGGGTCTTATTATATTATCCCTGACGGGTTTTATTCCAGTCAATCCCTTAACTGATGAGCCGCGCGCAAGACGAAACAATACCGTTTCCACATTATCACTCAGATTATGAGCAACTGCAATTTTATCAGCTCCGAATGAATTGAAAAATTCATATCTTCTTTTTCTTGAATACTCCTCAACGCCCAGCTTTTCAGCTTTTGCTTCAACGGGAGCGTTTATTGATAACATTTCAAACGGAACATTATGTTCAGCGCAGTATGCTTTGACAAAACTGCTGTCGGCTTTTGACGCTTCACCTCGAATACCGTGCTCAACGTTAGCCACAATCACTTTTAGTGAATACTTATCCTGAACGCTGATTAAAAATTTTAGCAAAAGCATTGAATCAGCGCCGCCCGAAACGCCAACGACAACCGTGTCGCCATCAGTCAGCATATTGTACCTTGCGACAGTATTTTCAATTTTAGTTATAATCTCTGACATTGTCTATTGACCTGAAGCGTGTAAATTCCTTATCAAAGGACAGCTCAATTGTACCCGTCTGACCGTGACGGTTTTTTGCAACGATAAGCTCAGTTAATGAATCGTCAATTTCATCCTGTTTATCTGCGTCAACCTCGTTTCTGTAATAATCCTCACGGTAAAGGAACATTACGATATCAGCATCCTGCTCAATTGAGCCAGATTCACGAAGGTCAGACAGCTGAGGTCTGTGCGACTTTCCTCTGCCCTCAGTACCTCTTGAAAGCTGAGCACAGCAGATAACTGGTATATTAAGGTCCTTAGCCATCATCTTTAGGTTACGCGTAATTTCCGAAACCTCCTGAACACGGTTTTCTTTTCGTGTTGCAGAAGAAACAAGTCCGAGGTAGTCAATCATTACGCAGTCAACGCCATTTAACCTTCTGACGCGCGACTTAATTTCGGGAACAGTAATATTTGAAGTGTCGTCAAGATAAAGCTCAACGTTTGCAAGCTGTCCCGCTACGTTACCAATTCTAATCCATTCATCATCTGTCATCTCGCCAGTTCTGAACTTCTGTGAGGAAACTCCTGCCTGAGAAGCCAAAAGCCTTTCAGCAAGCTGTTCCTTTGTCATTTCAAGCGAGAAGAATACACATTTTCTGCCCGACGCGATAGAAATATTCTGGGCAAGGTTAAGAGCAAAGCTTGTCTTACCCATAGCTGGACGGGCGCCGATAAGAATAAAATCGGATTTGTTAAGTCCCGTTATGTATTTATCAAGAAGACCGAAACCAGTCGGTATACCCTTGAATTTTTCTTTATTTTCTCCAGTAAGCTCCTTAAACTTGTTATAAACGTTGTCAATAACAGCAGACAGCTTTTCTGGACCTATTGAGGTTTTGCCCTGTCGGATGTCATAAATATGCTGTTCAGCGCTGTCAAGAAGCGTTGAAGCTTCCGCGCTTCCCGAAGTCGCCTGGTCAATTATGTCCTGCGAAACGGTAATCAGCTTACGAAGATAAAACTGCTCTTTGACAATCTGGGCATATTTTTCAACGTTTGCAGTTGATGGAACAATCTGAGAAAGCTCAAATAAATACTGCTTTGCTTCGCTGAGATTCTTATTTCCGCTTTTAGCAAGCGAGTCAGCTATAGTAACTGGGTCAATGGCGCCGTTCTTGGTTGTGAACATAAGCTCCATAGACGCGAATATTTCCTTATGCATAGGAAGATAAAACGCGTCATGGTTTATGTGCATAAGCACTTCATCCATACACTTCGGTTCAAGAAGTATACTTCCGAGAACGCTCTGCTCAGCCTCCATATTATAAGGCAACGCTACATTAATATTATCAGGCATTATATTTACCCCTTATTCTTCGGACACCTGAACAAATATGTTGGCTACAATACCCTGGTAAACCTTTACCTCCGCCTGTACTGTGCCAAATGCTTTGACATCCTGCATAGTAATCTTTCTTTTATCAATATCTTCGCCGAATTCCGACTTGATTTTAGCCGCAACGTCCTTTGAGGTTACAGAGCCGAACAGCTTGCCGTTTGCGCCTGCTTTTGCAGTAAGCTTAACAGTTTTGCCGTCGAGCCTATCCTTAACCTCGTTTGCTGCCTTAATTTCTTCAGCTTTATGAAATTGCTTAGCCTTTTCCTTGTTCTTAAAATCATTCATAGCGCTTGCATTAGCTTCTACTGCAAGTCCCTTTGGAAAAAGATAATTTCTTGCATATCCGTCGCTTGTGTTAACAAGCTCGCCCTTTTTTCCAAGCGATTTAACGTCAGCTTGTAAAATAACCTTCATTTTTTATACCTCCATAAAGATTGGTAATATCATCGGAGAACGCTTCGGTTTTTCGTACATAAGATGTGACAGCTCGGCGCGTATTTTTGTTTTTACTGAATTCCAGTCGTGATATTTGCTGTCGTACGTTTCTTCAAACACCT
>JAFWKC010000069.1 GCA_017514345.1 Eubacterium sp. | reverse complement strand
TTAATAATTAACGGAACGCCCGTCGGAATGTATCCGAACGTCGACGAAAGCCCTATTCCCAAGGAGCTTGTTGAAAAGGCGGGCGCAGTTTTTGACGCAATATACAATCCCAAGGAAACGCTGTTCCTAAGATACGCAAGAGAGTCGGGCGTCAAGGCGATTAACGGCCTTTCGATGCTCGTCTGGCAGGCTGCCGTCGCAGAGGAAATATGGAACGGAGTAAGCTTCGGCGACGCTGACGTAAGCAGCATTATCGAGCGGCTGAGGGATGTAAACGGAGTGAGTAATAATGAATAACATCATACTATGCGGCTTTATGGGAAGCGGAAAAACTGTTGTAGGCAAGGAGCTTGCAAAGATTACGGGCAGGCGTTTTGTTGACACGGACGAGCTTGTTGAAAAGAAGCAGGGCATACCCATCAAAGCAATTTTTGAAGCGTACGGCGAGGATTATTTCCGCGAGCTTGAATATCAGGTCTGCTGTGAAACTGCAGAAATGAAAAACTCAATTATTTCAACGGGCGGCGGCGCAGTTACTTTTGACAGGAACGTTGAGGCGCTAAAAAACGGCGGAAAAATTGTTTTTCTTGACACCGATTTTGATACGGTTTGTGACAGAATAGGCGGAAATACCAACCGTCCGCTTTTTCAGGATATCGAAAAGGCGAGGGCTCTTTTTGAGGAACGCAGACCGAAATATGAGGCCGCCTGCGACTTTTCCGTTGACGGTAATATGTCGGCTCGAAAGACGGCGATGACAATAGCAGAAATGGCGAAATAAAGCGACATATCTCCTAAAACTTGCAAAAAATAATCTAATGTGCTATAATGCACATATTCAATTTGACATAACTATTGTTGTGAGGTGTTTAAATGAGCACTAATGCAGCCAGTAAGGAGCTTTCTCACGGCGTTGATGTGTTCAAAAAGTACAGAACTTTGCTTTTTGAATTAACGCGAAAGAATGTCAGCCTTAAATACAGAAACTCGTGGCTGGGTATTTTCTGGAGCTTTTTACAGCCCCTTTTGAATATGGTAGTTTTGTCCGTTGTATTCGGCGGACTGTTCGGCAAAAGCAGTGAGCACGTTATATGCTATCCTGTGTTTCTTTTCACGGGACGACTGCTGTTCGACTTTTTTAACTCGGCAACCAAACAGGCAATGACCTCGTTCAGACGAAATGCGGCTATTATCAAAAAGGTTTACGTACCAAAGTATATGTATCCGCTCTCGTCAATATTATCAACCTTCGTAACCTTTGCAATATCTATACTTTGCCTTATCTTTGTGTGGGTATTCTTTAAGGCGACGGGTATCAGCAACGGTTCTGCACTTCACATTACGTGGCGCGTGCTTATGTGCTTTGTTCCTATGCTTCTGATTCTTATTTTCTCAACGGGCGTAGGTCTTGTGCTTTCAATTCTTAACGTTTACTTCAAGGATATCGAATATATCTGGGACGTACTTACAAGACTTCTTCTTTATATGGTTCCTATTCTTTATCCGCTCCAGAGAATCGAAACTCGCTGGATTATTATTGTAATCAAGATAAATCCGCTGTATTCAATGATTGAGCTGTTCCGTCAATGTGTGCTTTACGGCATACCGATGAGCTGGAAGCTTCTTGCTTACGGTACGGCTGCGGCGGTCGGCACCTTCGCTTTCGGAACGCTTATCTTCAAGTGGAAGAGCGACGATTTGATTTATCATCTGTAATTATTATGCACTCTGCAAAAGCAGGGTGCATTTGATTTAATAAATATTGAAATATTATTAAATATGTGATATAATACTACAAGCAAATTAACGGGAGGGATAGGTATGCAAAACGTAAAAAAGCGTATTTCGGCTGCTTTAGCTGTTATAATTGCACTTACTTTTGTACTGTCCGTTCTCTTTGTTGTATTTGAGTCGGAGCATAACTGTTCTGGCGACGACTGTCAGATTTGTCAAACTGTCGGAAACTGTCTGAAAATCCTTGACAACACTACGCCGAAGCCTGAAACTGCAGTGCTTTCGGTTGCTGTTATATTTGCGCTTGTGCTCGTTCTGGGCACCGTTATGCTGCGCGCTGACAGCGAAAATTTAATAACGCTAAAGGTAAAGCTTTCTAATTAAACCGTATTCGCATTTTTAGTGTGATTATTTCGGGGGCGTATTGCGCCCTCTGTTAATGGTATTATTAAGGAGGCTTTTAATTATGAAGAAAATTATTTCAATTATACTTTGCGCCGTTCTCGTTTGCGGTATGTTTACTGCTTGCAGCGCAAAGAGCGGCGAAGAAAAGGAAAATGGAAAAATCAGCATAGTTTGCACGGTCTTTCCTATATACGACTGGGTGATGAACGTGCTTGGCGACAAGGCTGAAAACGCTGACGTCACAATGCTTCTTGACAGCGGCGCAGACTTGCACAGCTATCAGCCGACGGCAGACGATATTATAAAAATATCAAGCTGTGATTTGTTCGTTTACGTTGGCGGCGAAAGCGACGGCTGGGCTGAGGACGCGCTCAAAAATGCAACTAATGAAAATATGAAAACAATCAACCTGCTTGAAACGCTCGGCGACAGAGCTAAGGAAGAGGAGCTTGTCGAGGGTATGCAGGGCGAGGAAGAGGAAGAAGCCGAGGAGGGCGAAGAGGAAGGTCCTGAGTACGATGAACACGTTTGGCTTTCGCTCAAAAACGCCGCTTTTTACGTCGGCGAAATCCGCGACGCTATTGACGGAATCGACGCTGAAAACAAAAGCGCATATGACGCTAACGCCAATGCGTATATAGAGAAATTAAACGCGCTTGACGCTGAGTATCAGCAGGCTGTTGACAGCGCGAAAACGAAGACGCTTCTTTTTGGCGACAGGTTCCCGTTCAGATATCTGACCGAGGATTATTCGCTTGATTATTACGCTGCTTTTGTCGGCTGTTCGGCAGAGAGCGAGGCAAGCTTTGAAACGGTGACGTTCCTTGCAAAAAAGGTAGACGAGCTCGGGTTGAAATACGTTATGGTAATCGAAAGCAGCGACAAGAAAATCGCCCAGACGATTATCGACAACACCGAGTCAAAAAATCAGCAGATACTGACTCTTGATTCGCTTCAGAGTACGGTTGCGTCCGACGTTCAGAGCGGCGCGTCGTATCTTGGCGCGATGGAAAAGAATCTTGAGGTGCTCAAAACGGCGCTCTCATAAAGAAGGAGTGAGGAATATGTCTTTAATTAAATGCAGCGGTCTTGTGCTCGGCTACGACGGCAAGGCAGTTGTGTCTGATTTGAGCTTTGAAATAAATCTTGGCGACTATCTTTGTATAGTCGGCGAAAACGGCTCGGGTAAGAGTACGCTTGTAAAAACGCTTCTCGGACTTCAGCCGCAGCTCGGCGGCGAGATAATTTTCGGCGACGGTCTTGGCAAAAACGAAATCGGCTATCTGCCGCAGCAGACTCCCGTTCAGCGCGATTTTCCTGCTTCGGTTCAGGAGATTGTCCTTTCGGGCTGTATCGGACGGAACGCGAAAAAGCCGTTTTATTCTAAGGAAGATAAAAAACGCGCCGCAGAGGCAATGGAAAAAATGAACGTAACGGAGCTGAAAAGCAGGTGCTACCGAGAGCTGTCGGGTGGACAGCAGCAGAGAGTTCTGCTCGCAAGAGCGCTTTGCGCCGCACAGCGCGTTCTGCTCCTTGACGAGCCCGTAACTGGACTTGACCCAGTTGTGACAGCCGAGATGTATTCGCTTATCAGCGAGCTTAACTCGCAGGGCATTACGATAATTATGATTTCGCACGACATAAATGCTGCGCTAACGTATTCCTCGCATATTCTTCATATCGGTGGCGACTGCTTCTTCGGCACAAAAGAGGATTACCTCAAAAGCGAAAAGGGCAGTATGTTCGCTGGCTCGAAGGGAGGCGAAGGCGTTGAGTGAGATATTTGAAAAGCTTGCCGTTTCGTTCGGCTATGACTTTGTAATTTATGCGCTTATTGCAGGCGTGCTTATCGCGCTCTGCTCCTCGCTTATGGGCGTAACGCTCGTGCTTAAACGCTTTTCGTTCATCGGCGACGGACTTTCGCACGTTGCGTTCGGCGCGATGGCTGTTGCGGCTGTAACGGGACTTACAAACAATATGCTGCTTGTGCTTCCCGTAACCGTTGTGTCGGCAGTTATCCTGCTTGCAGGAGGTAAAAGCCGAAAGATAAAAGGCGACGCCGCAGTTGCTATGATTAGCGTCGGCTCGCTTGCTGTCGGCTATATGATAATGAACCTGTTCCCGACGTCGGGCAACGTTTCGGGCGACGTGTGTTCAACGCTTTTCGGCTCGACGTCAATTCTTACGCTCAGCAAGCTTGACGTGTGGCTTTGCGTTATCCTTTCGGTAGTGGTGCTGTTTGTATTCATTTTCTTCTATAACAGAATTTTTGCAGTAACCTTTGACGAAAGCTTCGCGCGCGCAACGGGAACGAATGCAGGTGCGTACAACCTGCTTATTGCAATAATAATTGCAGTAATTATAGTGCTTGCGATGAATCTTGTTGGCTCGCTTCTGATTTCTGCGCTCGTGATTTTCCCTGCGCTGTCGGCTATGCGCGTTTTCAAGAGCTTTAAATCGGTAACAATCTGTTCTGCGGTGTTCTCTGTGCTTTGCGCCGCGCTTGGAATTCTTATATCAATTGTTGCAGGAACGCCCGTCGGCTCAACTATCGTCGGCGTGGATATGCTCGGATTTTTCATCTTCTGGATTATCGGAGCAGTCAGGAGGTAAACTATGAAAAAAATAATCTCATTATTGCTTTGTGTTGCACTTATGTGCGCTGCTATTGCAGGCTGTTCTGGCGAAAAGAAAGCAGAAACTGGCGATTCAGCCGAAACGGTAAAAAAGGCGACGGACGAAATGCCTACAGTTCTCAACACAGCCGAATATACGCTGTATCAGAACATATTTTTTAACGACCAGAAAAATGATTACAACGGCAAGGAAGCAAAAAAGGAAGGCACCTTTGCTACTGTTTTTGACGCGTACAACAACGTGGAAAGATACTATGTGTGGGGCTACAACGACCAGACGAAGTGCTGTGACTGGCAGTGGGAGCTAAAAATCGACGACACCTCAAAGCTTCCGACGAACGGCTCGCTTATTGACGTCAGCGGAACGTACGAGGTGAGCGACGACGCACTTGACGGACTGTGGATTATCAATCCAGAAATCACAGTAAAAACCGAGTTCAAGGCGAGGGACTGCGACATTGACCTTCAGGCGATGGACAACACGCTTGAACGCGTGCAGATGATTAATTTTACCCAGAAATCAGATGCATTTGAGGGTAAGAAAATCCTCTGTTACGGCAGAGTTCTTGACGAAAGCACGCTTCAGGATGCGTATTACGACGGCTCCTGGACAATTCCGATGTCGGGCGATTTTGAGGTTCCCGCCTTCGGTACAATAGTGCTCGTTCAGGCTACCGTAAAAGGCGGAGAGCTGACGGATTGTAAGCTGTCCGAAAACACGCAGTATTAAGGTGTATTGATGAAAAGGATTTTATTGATAATTCTTTCTGCCGTTATGCTCTCGGGCGTGCTTACGGCGTGCTCGGGCAGTACGCAGAAGATTGCCGACATTAAGGACGTTGATATTGATTTGACGGCGCTGAGCAGTACGCTCGTTTACAGCGAGGTCGTCAATATGATTGAAAAGCCCGAGGATTATATCGGCAAAAAGGTCAAAATGAAGGGCGCGCTTTCGACCTACGAGGATATGAAGGACGGCACGATATATTACGCGTGCATTGTTGCGGACGCGACGGCGTGCTGTCAGCAGGGAATAGAGTTTCATCTTGCAAAGGAAACGAAGTATCCAGAGCTTGGCACGGAGATTGAAGTCGTGGGCGATTTTGATACGTATATGGACGGAAAGGCGCGCTATTGCTGCCTTGAAAATGCAGTAATGGAAGTTGTTTAAAGCGGGGTAAGCCCCGCTTTTTTTGCTTATAGCTCATAGCTGTTAGCTAATAGCTTTTAGTTACTCGCTTTGCTCGGACAGTTATAATGAGTGTGAGCGAAGCTCACCATTAAGCTTAAAGCTTAAAAATAATTGTTGAATTTGCGCGCGTATAGTGTTATAATATACAATGCTAAAATATAAAATTAATGATTCGGGAGGAAATTCCAATGGCAAGAACAAAGAAAACCATGGACGGTAACAGCGCTGCGGCTCACGTTAGCTATGCTTTCACCGAAGTTGCTGCTATCTACCCAATCACTCCTTCATCACCAATGGCAGAGGAAACCGATGCTATGGCAGCGAAGGGCGTGAAGAACCTTTTCGGTCAGACCGTTAAGGTTGCCGAGCTTGAATCTGAAGCAGGTGCAGCAGGTGCTGTACACGGCTCGCTTTCAGCAGGCGCACTCACAACCACTTACACAGCTTCACAGGGTCTTTTACTTATGATTCCGAATATGTACAAGATTGCTGGTGAGCTTATCCCGAGCGTAATTCATGTTTCTGCTCGTTGTGTATCAACACACGCGCTCAACATCTTCGGCGACCATTCTGACGTTATGGCTTGCCGTCAGACAGGTTACGCTATGCTCTGCTCAGCAAACGTACAGGAGGTTATGGACCTCGGCGCAGTTGCACATCTTTCAACTCTTAAGAGCCGCGTTCCGTTCCTTCATTTCTTCGACGGCTTCCGTACTTCACACGAGGTACAGAAGATTGAAACCTGGGATTACGAAGAGCTTCGTGATTTGATTGATATGCAGGACGTTGCTGACTTCCGCAAGAGAGCTCTCAATCCAGAGCGTCCAGTTCTTCGCGGTTCTGCAGAAAACTCTGATATCTTCTTCCAGCACAGAGAGGCTTGTAACAAGTATTACAACGACGCTGTTGCTACAACTCAGATGTATTTTGACAAGGTTAACGAAAAGCTTGGCACAGATTATCAGCTCTTCAATTACTACGGCGCAGAGGACGCAGAGAGAGTTATCATCGCTATGGGCTCTGTTTGCGATACTATCAAAGAAACTGTTGATTTCCTCAACGCACGCGGTGAAAAGGTCGGTATGGTTTGCGTTCATCTTTACAGACCTTTCTCAACCGAGCATCTCATCAACGCTATTCCTGACAGCGTAAAGAGCATTTCTGTTATCGACAGAACTAAGGAGCCTGGTTCACTCGGCGAGCCGCTCTATCTTGACGTTGTTGCTGCTCTCAAGGGTACAAAGTTTAACGACGTTCCTGTATTCGGCGGCAGATACGGTCTTGGTTCAAAGGATACTCTTCCTGCTCACGTTATCGCTGTTTATGCAAATATGAACGCTGCTGAGCCAAAGAAGGAATTTGTTCTTTCAATCGAGGATGACGTTACAAATCTTTCACTCCCGATTACAGAAACACCTGATACAACTCCTGCTGGCACAACCTCTTGTAAGTTCTGGGGTCTTGGCTCAGACGGTACGGTAGGTGCTAATAAGGACTCTATCAAGATTATCGGTGACCATACTGATATGTACGCTCAGGGCTACTTCTTCTATGACAGTAAGAAGTCGGGCGGTATCACAGTATCTCACCTTCGTTTCGGTTCATCACCGATTACTTCAACTTATCTTATCAACAAGGCTAACTTCGTTGCCTGCCATAATCCTTCATACGTAACAAAGTACGATATGGTACAGGATTTAGTACCTGGCGGTACGTTCCTTCTTAACTGTATCTGGTCACCAGAGGAGCTCGACGCAAATCTTCCTGCCTCAATGAAGAGATATATTGCAGAAAACGACATTAACCTCTACACAATCAACGGTATCAAGATTGCCGAGGAGGTTGGACTTCCTGGACGTGCTTCAACAATTCTTCAGTCAGCTTTCTTCACAATCAGCGGAATTCTTCCTGTTGACGAAGCTATCAAGTATATGAAGGAAAAGGTTGTTGCTAAGTTCTCAAAGAAGGGCGAGGCTATCGTTAACTCTAACTGCAACGGTATCGACCGCGGCTCACAGGAGGTTGTCAAGATTGACGTTCCTGATTCCTGGAAGGACGCAGTTGACGAGGCTCGCGAGCTTGACATTGCTACTGACAGACCTGAAATGAAGAAGTTTGTTCGCGACATTCTTGACCCTGTCGGCAGACTTCACGGTGACGACCTTCCCGTATCGGCATTCCTTGACACACCAGATGGCGTATATCCTCAGGGCTCTGCTGCATTTGAGAAGAGAGGCGTTGCTATCAACGTTCCTGAATGGGATCCGACAAAGTGCGCACAGTGTAACCGCTGCTCAATGGTTTGTCCGCACGCTGTAATCCGTCCCGTAGCTCTCAACGACGCAGAGGCTGCTGCAGCTCCTGCCGAGGCTAAGATGGTTGACCTTAAGGTACCGAAGGATTCAGGACTCAAATATTCACTTATCGTATCAACTCTTGACTGCACAGGCTGCGGCTCTTGCGCACACGTTTGTCCTACTAAGTCACTCACAATGAAGCCTATCGCTTCTCAGCTCGACGCACAGAAGGCATACGACGCACTCGTTGATACAGAGATTAAGCCTAACGTTGCAACAAGCACGCTCATCGGCGTTCAGTACAAGAAGCCTTACCTTGAGTTCTCAGGCGCTTGCGCTGGCTGCGGCGAAACACCTTACGCTAAGCTCATCACTCAGCTTTACGGCGACAAGATGTATATCGCAAACGCAACAGGCTGTTCATCAATCTGGGGCGGCTCTGCTCCTTCAACTCCATACACAGTTGACAAGAACGGTCACGGTCCTGCTTGGTCAAACTCACTCTTTGAGGATAACGCTGAGTTCGGTTACGGTATGTATCTTGCTCAGAAGCAGATTCGTGAAAGACTTGCTATGGACGCTAAGACGCTTTCAGAAAACGGCGTAGCAGAGGCTGACGCTTGGCTCGCAACTTATGAGGACGCAGCAAAGAATGAGGCAGACGCAAACGCTCTTATCGCAGCTCTTAAGAACGCTAACCTTTCTGGCGACGCTGCTGCAGCTGCAGAGGACTTCCTCAAGGATGCTGACTACGCTTCAAAGAAGTATCAGTTCATCTTCGGCGGTGACGGCTGGGCATACGATATCGGTTTCGGCGGTCTTGACCACGTAATCGCTTCTAACGAGGACGTTAACATCGTTGTATTCGATACAGAGGTTTACTCTAACACAGGCGGACAGGCTTCAAAGGCTACACCTACTGGCGCAGTTGCTAAGTTTGCCGCTTCAGGTAAGGTTGTAAAGAAGAAGGACCTTGCAGCAATTGCAATGTCTTACGGTTACGTATACGTAGCACAGGTTGCTATGGGTGCTGATTACAATCAGTGCTTAAAGGCATTCCAGGAGGCTGCCGCTTACAACGGACCGTCAATCGTAATCTGCTATGCTCCTTGTATCAACCACGGTATCAAGATGCCGTTCAACCAGACAGAGCAGAAGAAGGCAGTTGCTGCTGGTTACTGGAACCTCTTCAGATACAATCCTGCACTTGCAGCTCAGGGCAAGAATCCGTTCTCACTCGACAGCAAGGCTCCTTCAGCTGACTACATTGAGTTTATCGAGGGCGAAACAAGATACTCTGCTCTTAAGCGCTCCTTCCCGGGCAAGGCAGAAGAGCTCTTCAGCATCGCTGCTGAGAATTCTGTTGAAAAGTACAACAAGCTTGCAAGACTTGTTGATTACTACGCTCCAGAAGCATAAAACAACAATAAATCGCACCGACTTTCGGGTCGGTGCTTTTTTTGTTGCAGGCTCAAGACTCAAGGTGTCGGTTACTCGGC
>JAFWKC010000068.1 GCA_017514345.1 Eubacterium sp. | reverse complement strand
GGCGGTACGGACAACCACCTCTGCCTGCTTGATCTTCGCGGCACGGGCGTTAACGGCAAGGAGCTTGAAAACCGTCTTGACGACGTTAACATCACGCTCAACAAGAATACAGTTCCAAACGAGCCTCTTTCACCGTTCGTTACAAGCGGCGTTCGTATCGGTACACCTGCCGCTACGACAAGAGGTCTTAACACAGAGGATTTCGATAAAATTGCAGAATATATTTATCTTGCAGTTACCGATTTTGATAACAAGAAGGATTACATCAAGAACGGCGTTGCCGAGATTTGTGCAAAGTATCCTCTTTATGAGTAATAACGATGAAAGTTTTTCTGATAGCTTTATTAAAGCTCGGGCTCAAAATAATATATGCGCCCTTAAAACTTCTTAAAACTAAAAACAGAATTGTTTATCTTTCGCGCCAGAGCAACGAAAAGAGCCTTGATATGCAGCTTCTTGAAGCGGCAATCACCGAGGAAAGCCCCGAAACTGAACAGGTTTTCAGGCTTCGTATGCTTGACGACGGCTTTTCGTCAAAAATCAAGTATGCCGCCGCGTTAGTAGGGGATATGTATTATCTTGCTACGTCAAAGGTTGCCGTTGTCGACACGTATTCAATCACCGTGTCCTGCCTTAATCACAAAAAGGACCTAAAGGTCGTTCAGATGTGGCACGCGCTCGGCGCAATAAAGAAGTTCGGGCTTCAGGCAGTCGGCACAAAAGAGGGCAGAGATGAAAAAATAAGTCGCGCGATGTGTATGCACAAGAACTACAGCTACGTGCTTGCACCGAGCAGCGAAACTGCGAAGTTCTATATGGAAGCCTTCGGCGTAGAAAGCGACAAAATCAAGCTTTGTCCGCTTCCGCGTGTTGATTATCTGACCGACGGCGAAACAAAAACGAGCGACTTTTATTACAGCAATCCCGCTGCGGGACAGAAAAAGGTTGTGCTTTATCTTCCTACGTTCAGAGAGCGCGAGGCGTATATCACCCAGATGCTCAAAACTGAATTCGAGGACAAGGACGGATACTATCTGATTGTATCTCCTCATCCGCTGTCGAAGGTTGAGTGCGACGAGCATTACCTTCCTCACGGCGATTTCAGCTCAGAGGATTTAGTAAAAATCGCCGACGTTGTTATTACGGACTATTCAGCCTGCGCGTTTGAAGCTGCGCTGCTGATGAAACCGCTTTACTTTTTCACTCCCGACTATGACGAGTATATAAAGGACAGGGGAATTAATATCGACGTAAGGGCTGAGCTTCCCGACGCTGTTTTCGAGGACGCTGAAGCGCTTGTCAATGCGATTGAATGCGGCAATTATGATATGAATTCACTCTTTAGCTTTAAAGAGAAATATATTGCAAATGCGAAGAATAATACACAGACGCTTGCAAAATTTATAATTATGCTTGTAAAGGAGTAAAATTATGAAAAGAGTATTAACCTACGGCACGTTTGACTTGCTTCACTACGGTCATATAAATCTTCTTAGAAGAGCAAAGCAGCTCGGCGATTACCTTGTTGTAGCTCTTTCGACTGACGAGTTTAACGCTTCAAAGGGCAAACAGGCTTATCACACGTATGAAACGCGCAAAAAGATGCTCGAAGCAATCCGTTACGTTGACCTTGTTATTCCAGAGGAATGCTGGGAGCAGAAGCTTGACGACGTAAAGAATTATCATATCGACACCGTTGTTATGGGCGGCGACTGGAAGGGCTCAGATAAGTTCGACTATCTCAAGGATTATTGCAATCTTGTGTTCCTTGACAGAACTCCTGGCGTTTCTACCTCACAGATTAAAAATGAGCTTGGTTTAAAAGACGCTGAAAACGGCAAAAACCAGCTTCCTGAATCAAAATAGTATGTATAAATTATCAACTAAGTTTTCGGGTATGAAGCCCTCTGCTACAAGAGAGATTCTCAAGGTGACAAGCCAGCCCGATATGATAGCCTTTGCAGGGGGCTCGCCCGCTGTGGAGGCTTTTCCTACTAATGAAGTAACTAAGCTTTCAAACGAAATACTGACCGAAAACCCCGTTTCTGCGCTCGTTTACGGCGTCAGCGAGGGTTATCAGCCGCTACGCGATACCGTCAAAGCGTGGCTTTCAGAGCGCGAGGGCGTTATCGGCGCCGACGACGAGGTTATGATTACCTCGGGCGGTACGCAGGTTATGGATTTGTGCGCGCGCGTGCTTTGCAGCGAGGGCGACACCGTGATTTGCGAGGAACCGTCGTTTGTCGGCTCGCTCAACTGCTTTCGTTCGCACGGGCTGAAGCTCGCGGGAGTTCCGATTGACGACGACGGTATGAATATCGACGCGCTCAGAGAGGTTGTGAAGGCTAATTCGGATGCTAAGTTCATCTACACAATTCCGAATTTCCAGAATCCAGGCGGAACGACGCTGTCGCTTGAAAAGCGCAGGGCGATGTACGAGATTGCAAGAGAAAATGACCTCGTTATTGTCGAGGACAATCCGTACGGTAAGCTCAGAGTTGCAGGTGAGGACGTGCCTTCAATTAAGTCTATGGACAGCGAGGGTATCGTCGTTTACGCAGGCTCGTTTTCAAAAATTCTCGCACCTGGAATAAGAGTTGCTTACGCCGTAATTCCAGACAGGATGATGGCGGCGTTCACAATAGCTAAGCAGGTCAGCGATGTTCATACAGGCGTGCTTAATCAGATGATTGTGTCAAGATGGTTTGACGAATACGACGTTGACGCGCACATCGAAAGCATCAAGGGCGTTTATCGCCGCAAGCTCAACCTTATGTGCGACTGCCTTGACAAATACTGCGACGGCTTTATTAATTACGTCAGACCCGAGGGCGGGCTGTTCATCTGGGCAAAGCTCCCCGACAACGTGAATATGATGGATTACGTCAAGCGACTGCTTGAAAACAAGGTTGCAGTCGTTCCAGGCAATTCGTTTATGACCGACGACACGAAGGAGTGTCACTATATTCGCCTTAATTTTTCTACGCCGAGTGACGAAAATATCGAAAAAGGCGTCAGAATTATGAGCGAGGTTGCAAAAGAATTTAAATAATTATACCCACAGTATAAATCAATATTACAACAATGTTCAATTGGGGACTGTCCCCAATTGAATAAAGGGAGAAGTATGGAAAACACAGCACAACAACGCAAAAAAAGAAGCTTATCCTTAATTCAGCCGACCTCGATACCGACGCTTGGTAACTATCTTGGCGCAATGCGCGGCTGGCCGAGCTTTCAGGATGAGTACGATACTATATTCGGTATCGCTGACTTGCATTCGATTACCGTAAGGCAGGAGCCAGCAAAGCTCCGTCAGCAGACGACGCAGCTTTACGCGATGCTTATGGCTGTCGGACTCGACCCAGAAAAGAGCATACTTTTCATTCAGTCGCACGTTCCGCAGCATTCACAGCTTGCGTGGCTGCTCAATTGCTATACGCAGTTCGGCGAGCTTTCACGAATGACGCAGTTCAAGGATAAATCGGCTCAGCACAGCGACAACGTCAACGCAGGTCTGTTTACGTATCCGTGTCTTATGGCTGCCGACATTCTTTTGTATCAGGCTGACGTCGTTCCCGTTGGAGCTGACCAGAAGCAGCACCTTGAAATCACGCGCGATATTGCAGAACGCTTTAACGGCGTTTACGGCAACGTGTTCACTGTTCCTGACGCGTATATACCGAAGGCAGGCGCACGCGTTATGTCGCTTCAGAACCCGACGTCAAAGATGAGCAAATCCGACCCGAACCCGAAGGGTACCGTATTTCTCACAGACGAGCCTAATATAATAATGAAAAAGTTCAAGTCAGCCGTTACTGACAGCGAAATGTCGGTGCATTATGCTGAGGGTAAGGACGGAATCAACAACCTTATGACAATTTATTCCGCCGTTACGGGCGACAGCATTGAAATGATTGAACGCGACTTTGAGGGCAAGGGCTACGGCGACTTCAAGAAGGCTGTCGGCGAAGCAGTTGTTGCAGAGCTTGAGCCTGTACAGAAGAAGTACAACGAGCTTTTGCAGGATAAGGCGTATCTTGCAGAGTGCTGGACGAACGGCGCCGATATTGCGTCGCGGCTTGCAAACAGAACGCTTACAAAGGCTATGAAAAAGATTGGCTTTGTGCAGAAATAAAGTTCAATATCTTAGCTCCCCTGAAAAGGGGAGTTTTTTTATTAGCAGAGATTTATGATTATATAATGTATATAAATATGTAAAAATAATATTTAATGTTGACAAAACTTTATCTATAATTTATAATTAGTATGAGTATATATTGGGGTAATGTCTGCATTTGACAAATATCAGCAGATATAGAGCTCGAAATACAATGTGACACTATATATTGTGTCTTGTCGTTGATGTAGTCAGTAAATCCTCGGCAAATTTCAATACTTTAGTTGTCTAAATCAAGAAAAGGAGATTTTATATGAAAAAGAATTTTGGAAAACGATTTTTATCAATTCTTCTTTCAGTGCTTATGGTGGTAACAATGCTGCCTACATTTGCTGTCGCTGCGCTTGCTGACGACGACAAAGCAGTGAAAGAATATATGACCGATGAAAACAAAACGGGCTTTGAAGGTACTGCAACCTGGAGTGACGAATACAAGGCTTGGTCATTTGACGGTACGCAGTATATTAAGCTCGACGGCGCTCCGCTTAGCGGTGTAACAGCAACAAGCGGCTTTGCTATTTCGTTCGATGTTCTTAATGAAGATGAGAGTTTGAACAACAGATATTTTAATTTTTCTGACGGAACAAACGGCATTTCTATGGTTGGTTCAAACACAGAATGGGTTCATAGATATCGTACCGATATCAAGTCAGGCGATTATACAAGACGCTATTATTCTTCTGACTTTATTGATGATGATTACTGCATCAAAACTGCCAGCACATACGGCAATAATATTTATGATATTCATAAATGGAACACCATGACCGTTGTTATGACTGCTGACGGCTATTATTCCTATTATAAGGACGGCGAATTGGTCGCAACCTTCAGGAATAATTATGTTGATACACCTAACGGTGATTATGTAACAGATGAGGACGCAGCAAACGCAATTGCAGGCGCTACCGATTATTTCATTGGTGCATCTGACGCTGACGCTAACGAAGGCTTCAAAGGTTATATCAGAAACGTCAAAATTGCTGTCGGAACAACCTATGAAACAGCGATCAAAGCATACAAGCAAAAAATGGACGGAACTATTTATAACAATATGACAGCTCCGTATAATGCTTTTATCGACGCTAACGAAGCATATGACGCCTACACTTACGGTGAAGGAACTGCTGCTGACCTTAACAGCGCCTCTGCTGCTCTTGTTGCAGCTGCGCTGAATATGAAGCCCTGGAACTCTGCTTTTGACGCTAAGGCATATCACGAGGGCAATGTAGCCGATAATGGTTATTCAAATGTAGTTTATTGCTCAACAGGCACAAGCTGGAACGGTAGCGATGCTTACAATAATTTATATACAACTATTGGCTCTCAAAACGTAAAAATCGCTATGCCGACTAATATCGTATTTGCTTACGACGGCGTTAACGATGTTTACGGTCCGATTGTATTTGAACATACGCGAAACGGCAGCCATAATACTAACACAAAGTGGGTTGGCGCTGACAGCTCTGACTGGGAAATGCGTGATTATTGGCTCGGATACATTGATAATTCAAGCGATGCAAACGCTTATCAGCAGTGGCCGGGTACAACTATAACCGATATTACCAAGACTACCGGTTACAGCAGTACGGCAGAACCGGATAATTTGAATTATTTCGGTTATTCGGAAGCGTCATATAAGCAAAACGCGACTTCAAATACCGGCAATACACGTTTTTATTGGAATAAGCTTTACTTCAAGGGTACGCCCGACACAACAAAATACTATACAAAGACTTACCGTCAGACCTTCCATATGGTAGGATGGCAGGATAATTGGTTTGATAGCGGTAACAGAGAGGGTACAATTTATTCTGACAATACTCAGTATGTAATTAACTACGCACCCGCTTATGCTCAGTTAACTTCATCAAACTCAGATACCGTAAAGGGCAAGCTTGACGCAATTAAGAATGAAGGCGCTATCCCTGTTGAAAATTATTTAAGCGGCGGACTCAGCAGTGTTCTTGGCGCGATTGACGCACTTATTGCAGCAAACCCGAAGAATTATGATTATTCTTCTGACGTTGAAGCAACTGTTATTAATTGCGGTTTAGATATCAGAACTGCTCTCAATAGCGCAAGCTCTTCAACTGTTACTCCTGACGGAACAGGCTATGAAGCTCTTCGCGAAGCTATTACGCTGACTAAGCCGACTTATGAAAGAGGCAACAGCGACAACTATTACTATGCTAAATTATGGAACGTATTCTATAAGGCATTTGAAGCAGCTCAGAGCAATATGACCAATCTGCCGACAGACGGCTACAGCGCAAACTCTTCAGCTCAGAATCTTGCTGACGTTCTTAACGAGGCTTATTACGAGCTTACTAATGTAATTGAAGAAAACGGCGAATCAGGTAATACAGAGTATACCTACGATTCTGAAACAGAAACGCTTAATATCGAACCGAAAGACGGCACAGACGGAAGAATGGAAGACTACGACTCGGCTAATGACAGTCCGTTTGGCAATAGTACAGAAGTTAAAGAGATTGTAATTGACCCGTCTGTAACATACATTGGCGCACACGCTTTTGACGGACTCAAGAATCTTGAAACCGTTACAGTTCCTGCAGGCGCAACCTACGGTGAAGGCGCATTTGCTAACTGTCCTAAGCTCAAGACTGTAATTATTGTCGGCACAGACGGCGCGAGCGAGGTTAGAAATGTATCTAAGCAAGATTCACCGTGGATTCTTCCTACAGTAACTACTGTTAAGCTTGGTGAAAAACTTACAGACAAGTCTGTAACAGCTATTGAAAACGATGTATTCAAAGATAAGACAGGAACAAATTTCTTTGTATTTAATGAAAATGCAACAATTCCTGACGAAGAAGGTATGTTCGGCGGAACTGCTGTAATTCACGGCTTCTCAACTTCAACAGCAAAGGATTACTACGATAATCACACGGCTGACTCCGACTTTAAACAGCTCGACCACGGCGGAGCTCACGAATGGACGACTCCTGTTACGGTTCTGCCAACCTGTACTGTGGACGGCTACACTCAGCACGTATGTAAGATTTGTGATGTTGTTGAAACATATGATACGGTTGACAAGCTTGAGCACGATTGGGATGAAGGAGAAACAACACCTTCAACCTGTACAGTAGAAGGCTTTACAATTTATACTTGTAAGCGCTGCTCATCACAGAAGACAGATAAGATTGCTCCGCTTGATCACGACTTCACAGTATTCGTTGAAACAGTAGCACCGACCTGTACAGCACAGGGCTACGATGTTTACAAGTGCTCACGTTGTGACGCAACAGAAAATAAAAATGAAACTCCTGTTGATCCTAATGCACATGATTATCAATACAGCTCAACAGTAGCACCTACATGCTCAGCTGTAGGCTAT
>JAFWKC010000067.1 GCA_017514345.1 Eubacterium sp. | reverse complement strand
TGACAGTCTCTCGGGCAGGTTATGCAAATTAAATTAATCATCACTCTACCTCCTCTGCCTTTACGGTAATTAAGTCGCCTTCGATAGCGTCAAGAAGCGCGCGTGAAAGCTTAACGCGTTCCATCTCGCCTGGAGCCATATGTGCTCTTTTCAGCTTAGCAACTGGCTTTTCGCCGTCAAGCACGGTAATTATGCTTGTACCGAATATCTTTCTCGGACGGAAGAAAATTTCTGCGTCCATAGCTTCGCGGTGAATTTTCAGCGGAACGATGAAGCCAACGCCTTCACCTTCGTTAACTGAAATTGCGTTTTCACGCGAACGCTTGCCGAGCTTAACGTACTCAGCTGCGGCAACTCCTGCTTTCTGACTTTCTCCCGTTACATAGTCAACAAGGTCGTGAACGTGAACAACGTTTCCGCTTGCAAAAATACCTTCGCATGAGGTTTCCATATTTTCCCATACTGATACGCCGTTAGTTTTCGGGTCGATTTCGATACCTGCCATACGTGTAAGCTCGTTTTCAGGAATAAGACCAACAGAAAGAAGAACGGTATCGCAGTCAAAATCAATTTCTGTGCCCTTAATAGGCTTTCTGTCAGGGCCTACCTCTGCAATTGTGACTCCCTCTACCCTGTTCTTTCCGCGAATATCAATAATTGTGTGTGAAAGATAAAGCGGAATATCAAAGTCATTAAGACACTGAACAATATTTCTTTGAAGTCCGCCTGAATACGGCATAACCTCAACGCAGGCAAGCACTTTTGCTCCTTCAAGAGTCATACGGCGAGCCATAATCAGTCCTATATCTCCTGAACCGAGAATTATAACCCGCTTGCCGACCATGTGTCCTTCGATATTAACGTATCGCTGCGCTGCTCCAGCTGTAAGCACGCCAGCAGGACGAGTTCCAGGAATGGAGATAGCGCCTCTTGTACGTTCTCTGCAGCCCATCGCAAGAACTATAGACCTTGCCTTAAGTATTTGATAACCGTTTTCGGGGTTTATACAATGAACTGTTTTATCCTGAGTTACCTCAAGCACCATAGTATCGCACATCACCTTGATGCCTGTGCCTTCAAGCATACTGATAAATCTTCCTGCATATTCAGGACCCGTAAGCTCTTCCTTAAAATAATGCAAACCAAAGCCGTTATGAATACACTGATTAAGAATACCGCCAAGCTCTCTGTCACGCTCAACGATTAAGATATTATCAAGTCCCTTTTCATTAGCAGCTATAGCGGCAGCAAGACCAGCAGGACCGCCGCCGACAACTATTAAATCATACGTCATAGCTTAGTCCCTCCCCGTCTTTGTTTCGCCTGTGAGAATATAGCTACCAGTATCATCCTGGAGAATATCCTCAAACGTGATATCCTTGTAATCCGCCATTATTTCAAGAACCTTCGGACCGCAGAAGCCGCCCTGACATCTTCCCATTCCCGTTCCTGCACGGCGTTTGATTCCGTCAAGTGACACAGGCGGTATTGGCGACCTGAGTGCCGCTATAATTTCGCCCTCTGTTATAGTTTCACATCTGCAAACAACTCTGCCGAAGGTTGCGTCCTTGTCAATAAGGTCGTTCTTTTCGTCGTTAGTCAGCTCTTTAAATCTGATGTGCTTTCTTGCGTCAATAAACTGAGCTTTCTTTTCGAGGACAAGTCCGCTTTCGGCGAGCATATCAATGACAGCTTCTGCAATTGCAGGCGCGGCAGAAAGTCCAGGCGACTTAATTCCGCCAAGATCAATGAAATTTTCGCGCGCAAAGGCAATTGTAAAATCATCAACGTCGCTGTTAGCGCGAACGCCTGTAAAATTACGAATATTTTCTCTGAAATTTATTGAAGGAATTGATTTTGTTGCTCTTTCACGGACGAAGTCAAGCGACGATGTCTTTGTCGACGTATCGTCCTTTTCAGAAGCTACTGCATTAGGTCCGACAATAAGGTTTCCGTGTACGGTAGGTGCAACGAGCACGCCCTTGCCAAGCTCGTTAGGACATTGGAAAATAACGTGATTAGCTCTTTCACCCTCTACCTTATCAAGAAGATAGTATTCGCCAGCGCTCGGCATAATCTTAAAGGTTGGCTCAGCAACAATGTTATGAATATCGTCGCTGTAAACGCCTGCGGCATTAATAACGTATCTTGCTTCAATTTCGCCGTTATCAGTAACAAGCTTATATACTCCGTTATCAGAAATTATATCTTCAACCTTTGTATTAAGGAGCATCTCAGCTCCGTTTCTGACAGCAGTTTCTGCCATAGCAAGCCCGTATTCCCAAGGATTAACAATAGCTGCAGTTGGAGCAAAAAGAGCGCCCTTTGCCTCATCGGAAATAAGGGGTTCCATCTCGCGAAGCTCTGCTTCATCAACGATACGCATATCGGGAACGCCGTTTTTTACACCACGGTCATAGAGTTCCTTAATTGTATTCATTTCGCTGTTGGTAAAAGCAACGACAAGCGAGCCTATTTGTTTATAAGCAACGTCAAGACGCTTGCATATATCCTTTGCAAGCTCATTACCCCTTACGTTGTATTTAGCGCAAAGCGTACCAGGCTTCGGGTCATATCCAGCGTGAATAATAGCGCTGTTGGCTCTTGTAGTTTCACAGCACACGTCGTTGTGCTGTTCTATTATTGCAATCTTAAGATTATATCGGCTCAGATAATACGCGCAGGACGCGCCCATAATACCACAGCCGATTATTGCAACATCATACATCATGCAACCTCCTTTACAATTGTAATATATTTACATAATTTACTAATATAGTATATCATAAATTGTATATTTTAACAATATAACAATATCCACAGATTTAATATTGTATAAAAAATAACCGCTATGCGGCTATTTTTCGATTTCTTCCATTAACTTTTTGTGAAAATCCGACTGTTTATCACGCACAATTTTTGCAGGAATGAAGCATAGCAGCATTACTGCGGTGGCGCCGAGGAAAAGCTCCATAGGATAAACGATATCCTTGTCGTCGGTAACTCCCCTGTTTGCAATATTGATAATGAACTGAGAAACGAGCGGACCTATTATCATAGGAACGAGAACGTACATAACCATCCTGCAACCCTGGAATAAGCCTTCTTTTCCCTTTGGGATATAATCTCTATACGAAGCTGTAAACAACCCAGCCATTACGAGATTAACGCCTATCGACATAATTCCGCCGATAATCAAAAGTGCCATTAAAGCAGTCTGGTTTTTTGCAATAAAGAACTTAGACGCCCATATGATTAAGCTTCCAGCAACGCCAATCGTTATTACTGGATAATAAAAATGCTTTTTACCGTATTTATCCATAAGGTTTGATACTACAACTGAAGATACGGCGGAAACAAGCATTATTATGCCTATTGGGATTATGTAATTGGTGATTTTCATAGTGCCTTCTACAATGTTAAAGAGGTAGTTAACGTAGACCTGATACGCAATTGACGACACCATAAAACCGCAAAGACACCAATAGAGCATTTTATTTTCTTTAATAACTGAAGGCTTGAGCGAATAAATAAAATCAGATAAAAATGAGTTTTCTTTATTAGGCTTAATACCTTCTTTATCTTTCATAAGAACAAGGCCGACAAGTCCACCGACAGTCGTAATCAGTCCAAGACAAACGAAAAACCTTTTCCAGTCAGACGTTGTTGCATCAGCGTTTGTCATACTGTCAAAGCCGCCGAAAACGACAGCAAGCGCAAAGAGCGGCATTACTGCAAGCACAGTATCTACTCTTGCACGGTTTGCTGTATTCGATATATCAGTAATCCAAGTATTAAAAGCAGCATCGTTGCTGATAGATCCGATAATTGACATTACGCAGTCCATAACGACAACGAGAATAACCATCGGCAGAACCTTGTCCGCGCTCGGATTCATAGGAACAAGGGCAAACATCATAATCGTAAAGCCCCATATTACATATCCGAGTGATACGAATATTTTTCGCTTTCCCCTTCTGTCGCATAGCGCACCGCCGATAAGTGTTGACAGCGTTGCGAAAACCGCAGAAAATGCAACCATTAGCGTTGTTGCATAAGGCGCTCTTGTAATCTCGTTTTGCATAAAACGCGAGAAGTACATATTCTCAACAACCCAAGCAATCTGACCGATTAAGCCAAAGAGAATTACGGAGCTCCACATCCTTGCGCCGAGAGCGCCAACTTTTTTATCTTTCATATTAACACTTCCTAAAACTTATATCGGGAGGGCAAACACCCTCCCGCATAATACATTATTCTGTAGCAATTTCCTGCTGAATAGTCGTTTCGGCGCCTGCAGTCGTTTCCGCAGCAGTAGTAGTTTCTGGCGGCAGAGTCGTCGTTTCTGCTTCTGCAATAAGACCTGTGGACGCAATATGCTCAATTTCTGTGTCGTTGCCATAGAACTTAAGGCTCGTCAAAAGCTCAAGCACTTCATAATTAAGGAAGTCGGGATTAGCATTTTCGTCAATTATCTTATAAGCGGTAGTGCTTGCATCCTCATACTCAAGCGCTTTTTGAAGACCCTCTATGCCTTTAACCTCGTAGCCGTCAACGAAGATGTATACGTCCTTAACAACAATAGTGCCCTTGTACTTGTCCTGAATAGAGGTAGAAACCTCGGTTGTTGCAGCTTTTTTCTTCGTTGTATCCTCTTTTGTTCCAAATGACAAATTACCTGTAAAATACAGGCCTGCAACAAGAGCTGCAAGAATAACAAGCACAAACAGAAGCGCAATAGACTTGCCGTGACTCTTCTGCTCTTTTCTGAAGCGGTGACGGGTAAGCGTTGGACGTTCCTCTTCAGTATGTGTTTCGTTCATCTGATTTAATGAAGCAGCGTCCTCATAAGAAGCGTCGCCCTTTTTATGAACTACAAGCGGGTTTTCTGGCTGTCCGAGAACAGTTTGATTAAACTCCTTGATTTCGTCATTATCAGTAATTATTTTTTCTTCCAGTTCGGTTGTTTCCTCTTCAAGTTCAACCTCATCCTTGATTTCATCACTCATATTATTCACCTTAATAATAAATTATGTAATAAATATAACATATTTTTATACTCTTTTCAATATTATATTGAATTTTTGATAATTGCTTGTTATAATTATAATA
>JAFWKC010000066.1 GCA_017514345.1 Eubacterium sp. | reverse complement strand
CTTTCCGTTCGTGTCGTGGAAGAAGAATTTTGCGTCAGATTTTGACGGATAAAGAGCTGCTTCAATAGCTTTCTGTCCAGGATTACAAATAGGTCCTGCAGGAAGTCCCACAACAGTAGAATTGTTATTCGTGCTGTAGTAATTCATATAATAGTCTTTTGTATGTGCCGACGTTGAAGAAAGCGAAGGTGCAACCTTGTTCGTGATATAATCGGCAGTTGACTGACAGCCGAGCCAAGGGAAGTTTGCTTTATCCTCAAGTCTATTATGAATTACGGCAGAAATTGTTTTCATCTGCTCCTCGTTAGCCGCTTCCTTCTGGATAATTGAGGCGATTATCATTACGTCGTAATCAGAAAGTCCGAGTTCCTTTGCTCTGTTCCTGTACTTTTCAGAATACTTCTCATCGCCGTTTTGGATAAACTTCTTTATTGTAGACGACGCGCTTTCGCCAATATAGAATTCGTAAGTATCTGGGAACAGGAAGCCTTCAAGCCTGTACGGAACGTTATCGTTAGCTTTCAGGTCAGCTACAGTTGAATACGAAAAATCAGTTGACTGAATAACAGATAAAAGCGCCTGCTTGTCACAAACGTCGTTTTCACTAAGCTTGTCAACGATTTCTGGAACGGTGTAGCCCTCTGGGAAAGTAAGCGTAATCGTTTCGCTTGTTGAAAGGTCGCCCTTAAGCGTTGTCAACATACCTTCAAGTCCCATTTTTCCGTTAAGATAGTATACTCCAGCGTCAAAAGGACCGCCGAGTTGATTAGAGCTGATTGCTTTATCTCTCACCTTAACAAAAAGCTTACAGAAGTTTCTGCACTTAATAAGTCCGTTATCGGCAAACGCATCAATAGCCTCGTCGCTGCTCTGAACCTGCTGAGTGAACGAAACCGTTACTGATGACTTCGTTTTCGTAATTGCGAAGATATCATTCAAACACATAATTGCATAAATAGAAAATATCATCGAAAGCACGATTACGATAATGAAGAACAAATACGTCGAGCCTACACCGCTTGATTTTTTCTTCTTTTTCTTCGTCGCGGTACGGTTCGACGACTGCTGAGCCTGCGTTCTGCTGACCTCAGTATGATTGGAAAAGTAAATATCATTTATTTTCGGTTTGTTTTCAGGTTTAAAATCCATCTTTTCCTCCGCCTGTGTAAATAATCTGTTTATCAGTAACAACTATACCAACGGGCATATCGTATTTTTCTGTTGGTATTTCATCAAAAAGCATATCGTTATAACAAAGTCCAACTGAAATATGCTTATAATTTTCTAAAAATCTGTCGTAATATCCTCCGCCATAACCTATTCTGAAGCCGAAACGGTTAAAAGCAAGTCCTGGTACAATTATAATAGAATTTTCAGGAACTTCAAGTCTTTTATTAAAATTAATATCAGGTTCCTTTATGCCGTAAGCGCCGAGCTTGAGCTCATCAAGGGAATTAATTATGTAAAATTCGATTATCCCTCGGTCCTTACAGTAAGGCACGGCAACAGTTTTGCCGTCTTTCAATGCAAGCTTAATTAATCTGTGTGTATCAACCTCATCGCCAAACGAAACATAGCACAATAATGTATCAGCACTTTTGTATTCTTCAAGCGAGATAAGCCTTTGCAGGATTAAATCAGCTTTTTCTGACTTATCAGAAACATTACTGCGTGCTTCTTTAAGCGTTTTTCTTAGCTTGTTTTTTATCTGCATTGAATCTGGCTTCTTACGGCTTGTGCTACGTCAGCGCCGCGGAGTTTTTTGACAATTTCAAGTCCGAAGTCAATACATACGCCCGCGCCGCGTGCAGTAATAATATTACCGTCTATTACAACGTATTCCTCTGATATATCCGCGCCTGAAAGAGCCTCCTCAAAGCCTGGATAGCAGGTAGCTTCCTTGCCGTCAAGTAAGCCCTTATGTCCGAGAATAGAAGGCGCAGCGCATATAGCGCATACAGGAACGTCAATATTAATAGCATTGTCAATCGTGCTTTGAACCTTATCGTCTGCTTCAAGATTAGTCGTTCCAGGCATTCCACCAGGAAGCACAATTGCTTCTACGTCGTAAAAGTCAAATTCGTCGATAGTCATATCGCTTGTAACCTGAATGCCGCAGGAGGCTGTAACAAGCTTACCCGTTACGCCTACCGTTCTGACCTCAACTCCAGCACGCTGAAGAACGTCAACTGGAGCTAACGCTTCAATGATTTCAAAACCGTCTGCTAAAAATACGTATACCATAATTTCAACTCCTTAATGCTGTTGGTACAGTAAGATTGTATCCTTCAAATAAATATTCCTTAATCTCTGGAATTTGCTCAAATATTATGCTGTCAATTGCTGTTTTGTGTGATATGCCGCGTTTTGCGTAATAATCAATAAGCGAATCGCTCGCAGGAATAAGACAAACATCTAATCCCTGCTGAAAGCAAAAGTCAATAAGCTCTGTCATAAAGCCTCTATCTCTGTATTCAGGCAAGGTACAAGCGGCATAGATATATGAATAGCTTTTGTCAGTTATTTTGCAATCAACGAGATACATCATCGAAGCCGCCTTGCCCTTATCAAAAAGCATAAGGCACTTTGCGTTTTTTACGTTGTCAATAAAGAACGTTATCTCTTCAACTGAATCGCCGAATACTTCGCTCCAAAGCTTAATAATGGCTTCTTTGTCCATTGTGAACTCAATCATTGTAAATCGCCACACATTTTTCAAGGATTATCTCGGGATTATAAGACATCTTAGCTTTTCTGAGTCCTTCAATTCCAAGGTCCTCTTCCCTGTTAACGTAAGTATAATCACCAAGACAGTTTTTCGTAAACTCCTGATTAATAATCGGATATGCGCCATGAATGCTTGCAGACGCTTTTTCAAAATGAGTTACAAAGCACTTTCCGTTTGCCTGCGGCTCACCTACACAAAAAGCAACAACCTCGCCTCCCGCGCGAATAAGTCCGCCGCACCAGCCAAGCTCATCATAGCTGTCAAAGGCTGTTTTCAAGGCGTTAAACTCAATATCGTAATCCTCGTTTTCGCCCTTTTCATCAATCCAGCGTTTATGCGTCGCAATACAATCGGGAATGTTATCCTTTGAAATCACTTCAAACTTCCAGTCAGGATAGTTCTTCTTAAAATTTGTTATATGATTTCTTTTGCCGTGATACTTTTTGCCCGAAAGAGTAGACATCTTTTCGACAAGATAGATGTAGTCATAAAGGGCATCATCATATTCATAAGTGAATTTTCCAGTAAAGGCTTCCTGAAGCATAAGAAGATAGCTTGTTGTAATACCGTAGATTTTCGGCACAACGCCAAGTGATTTTGCATCCTCAATAATCATATTAACTGCCTCGGTAAAGTCGCCCTCTCCCAGCGGTGCAGAATATGAAATATCGTCGCCCGTTCCCCAACGGCAAATCAAAAAGCCTTTGAAATTAGCAATTTTCGTGTTATACGCGTCTGTCCATATGTACATATTGCCAAAGGTGTATTCACAGTTCATACTGTTTGCGTGAACAAGACAATCGTTAACCCATTCTTTATCGCTAAGCTCTGTCCTCCTGAAGTTTAGCATCGTTTAACTCCTTATCTACTAAATCGCAAATCATTTTGTGTATCGTATCAATGGGTAGTAAATTGTTGCCGTCTGTACAGTGTATTATGCTCCAGCCCTGCTTTTCGGCTGTATAAAGCGCTGATTTCCTGCAGCTTTGAAGAAAGCTTACATCAGCCTCGTGAACGTCCTTTTTGTTTTCATCGCCTGAGTAGCGGTGCGTCATAAGCTTTTGGGAAATTTCTACAGGAACATCAAGGTAGATTACCAAATCGGGCTTAGGTATGCCGATTTTGCTGTATTCAAAATCCTCGCTCCATTCAAGATAAGCATCCCACTCTGATTTATCAAGCTTTTCCATTTGATAAATCGAGTTTGACGTTGCGTATCTGTCGGCTAATATAACGGTACCGTTATCGTAGTCATTTTTCCAGTTAAGCTTATATGAAGCAAATCGGTCGACTGCGTAAAAAGCGCCTGCCGCATACGCATTGACGTCGTCAGCATATTTACCGAACTCGCCGTCAAGATACATTTTTACAAGCGTACTTGACTTCGAGTCATAATCTGGCAACTTAATTTTTTTATAATTAACGCCCGTATCGCTGAGGTGTTTTTCAAGCAGCTCGGTCTGAGTAGATTTTCCGCTGCCGTCAAGTCCTTCAATTATTATCAGTTTTGACATTTTTTCGCTCTAACTTTCTTTTGTTACCCTTTTCGTCAACAACGTACGTGTTTTCAAGCTGACTGATAAGGTTTGCTTTGTAAGAATTGATATATTCAAGTCTGAGATTTGCCTGCTCAGCCTTTTCCTCCTTAGTTAGTCCCTCGGGAGTTTTTGACTTACGGGCAAGCTCGTTAATTCTGTCGATTTTTTTCTGTTCCATTAGTCCAAAAAGTCCTTTAATTTCTTGCTTCTGCTTGGATGGCGAAGCTTTCTGAGCGCTTTTGCTTCAATCTGGCGAATACGCTCACGCGTTACGTTAAACTCCTTGCCAACCTCTTCGAGCGTTTTCGGGTTGCCGTCCTCAAGACCAAAACGAAGCGAAAGCACCTTTTCTTCGCGAGGAGTAAGAGTTTTGAGAACCTCAGCAAGCTGCTCTTTGAGTAAGCTCATTGAGGCCGCGTCAGCAGGCGCAAGCGCGTCATCATCGGGAATAAAGTCGCCGAGGTGTGAATCCTCCTCCTCACCAATAGGTGTTTCAAGCGAAACGGGGTCCTGTGCAACTCTGAGAATTTCGCGCACCTTATCAACAGGCATTTCGAGGTATTCTGCGATTTCCTCGGGAGTAGGCTCGTGACCGTTAAGGTGAAGAAGCTGAGATTTAGCCTTTTTAACCTTATTGATAGTTTCTACCATATGAACAGGAATTCTGATAGTTCTTGCCTGGTCTGCAATAGCACGCGTTATAGCCTGTCTAATCCACCACGTTGCGTATGTTGAAAACTTGAAGCCCTTAGTGTAGTCAAATTTATCAACTGCTTTTATAAGGCCGAGGTTACCCTCCTGAATTAAATCAAGGAACTGCATACCGCGTCCTACGTAACGCTTAGCAATACTTACTACAAGACGGAGATTTGCTTCTGCAAGACGCTTTTTTGCGTATTCGTCGTTATCGGCAATCTTGATAGCAAGCTCGATTTCCTCCTCTGCTGTGAGAAGCGGAATACGACCGATTTCCTTAAGATACACCTTAACTGGGTCGTCCATAGCCGCGTTATCATTAACGGCTACAGTTTCGGCTGCGTCGGTTTCCTTCGGCAGGTCTACCTCAAGCGTAATTCCGTCAAGCGTTTCAGCAGAAAAGTCATCGATAATATTGATGTTTGCCGCGTCAATCTGTTCGTTGAGCTTTTCGAGCTCGTCAACGTCAAGGTCGAGCTCAACAATCATATTATCGATTTCCTGAGCAGTCAGATGGCCTGAAGACTTACCCTTTTCAATCAGCTTTTTAAACGCCGCGTTCTTCTTTTCTTCCTGTGTTGCAGGTGTGTTAGTATTCTTGTCCATATTTATATTCTCCTCAATTTATGTACTACTTGTTAAACAGCTTTCTGAAGTCGTCGTCGCTGATACCCGACATATCGGTAGCTTTGACCTGCTCCTTTGAAAACTCTTCTTTTATTATCTCAATACAGTCGTCAAATTCCTTTTCGGGATTTGTACTGTTAGTTGAGCGAGCTATAATTCCCGAAAGCCTGCCCATTTCATCGCTGCTTAGCGACTCACCGAAATTGATTAAATCAATATCGAGATTCAGATTAATTCTTTCGGTTATGAGCCTGTAAATCTTAGTATGAAAGCCGTCGGTAAGCCATTTATCATCAAAACCGTCAAGCCGTTTAATCAGCTTTTTGTGATGAAGCAGAAGTCCGAGCATTCTGTCCTCAGCCTTGAGCTTTCTTGTTGACGTTGAATTATCAAAGCTTTCCTTGTGATTTCTTCGCATACTCTCAGAAATCGCTGAAGTAGACTCGCGCTTTTTTCTTCGTTTTACAGAACTACGCGAATACCTTTCAAGCTGAATTTTGATATTATTCTTATCAACACCAAGCTCCTCGGAAAGCCGCGAAACGTATATATCCTGTTCAATCGGCGTTACGCCGCTTAGAATCCTGATACATTCATTAAGAAAATCGATTTTTCCCTGAGTCGTTTCGAGATTGTATTTACGCCTGCTGCTAATTATTTCATATTCAATCTCGTTTGACGCACCGTCAAGCATCGCCGCAAATTTTTCAACGCCCTGCGTTTTGATAATTTCATCAGGGTCCTTGCCACCTCTGAGCAAAGGCACGCGTACCTTAATATCAGTCTGGCTGAAAAGTCTAATTGCTTTATTCAGCGCCTGCTGTCCTGCTTCATCGGCATCATACGCAAGTATTACCTCTTCAGCGTATCGAGATATAAGTCGTACCTGCTCACTTGTGAGAGCTGTGCCGCAGCCAGCAACGGCGTTAGTAAAGCCTGCCTGATGCATAGCAATTACGTCCATATACCCTTCGCAGAGAATAAGCGAATTCTTTCCGCTGTCCTTTGCAAGATTAAGAGCAAACAGCTCGTTCGTCTTTTTATACACCAATGTATCGCTTGTGTTAATATATTTTGGCTTAGAGTCGTCAAGAACTCGTCCGCCGAAAGCTATTACGTTTCCGCGCACGTCGATAATAGGCGTCATAACGCGGTTTCTGAACATATCGTAATAGCCTTTATTTCCTTTTTTTATAACGCCTGCAGCTTCCATATCTGGAACGTAGAAGCCTTGACTTTTGAGATGCTTAAGTAATGAATCCCATGAATCTGGAGCGTACCCAAGACCGACCTTTGTAATCGTTGATTTGCTGAGTCCGCGCGAAATGAAATACTCACGACCCGCTTTGCCCTCGTCGCTCATCATATACGAATGATAAAATCTTGCCGTTTCGCGGTTAATCGAAAGAATAGTTTTTCTTCGCTTTGCAAGCGAGTCATCGTAGCCGTCCTCGGGGAGCTGCATACCTACGCGTCCAGCAAGAAGCTTAACGGCGTCAACATAATCAAGGTTCTCAATCTTTCTAATAAATCCGACAGCGTCGCCGCCTGCGCCGCAACCAAAGCAATAAAAGGACTGCGTTTCGGGGTAAACTGTAAAGGAGGGCGTTTTTTCGTTATGAAACGGACACAGTCCGACGTATGTTCTTCCGCGTCGTTTAAGCGTAACGTAGGTTGAAATTACGTCGTTAATATCAGTTCTGAGTTTTAATTCATTTAAAAAGCTATCGTTAAGCGCCATAATTTCAACCTCCCTTCGTAATTATTCTAACCAGAATTTAGGTACAAACAATTGATTAAATACCTTAACAGAATAGTTATCGCTCATACCTGCTATGTAGTCACACACTGCCCTTTCGCTTCCGTCACGCTGAGCAATTTTTATGTATTCAGCAGGAAGCTCGTCCGTGTTTTCGTTGTAATATTCATAAAGCTTGTCAATCATAGCAACAGCCTTAACCTCTTCGCTTTTGCAAATCGGATTTCTGTATACAGCAGTAAACATAAATTCATGAAGCTCCATAAAATAAGAGTAATAATCCTCACTCATTCTGATTTTATCGCCCTGCATACTGTTAATGACGACGTTGTTAACCATCGAGTTAATACGTTCGCCCTTGCTCATCCCGAGCTTTATTCTTAAATCAAGAGGTATTGTTTCCTCAACCATAACTCCTGCTCGAATTGCATCGTCGATGTCGTGATTAATATAAGCAATTCTGTCGGCAATTCTTATTATCTGACCTTCGAGCGTGTACGCTTCTTCACCGCGTGTATGACAGAGTATACCGTTTTTAACCTCATCTGTGAGATTAAGACCTTCGCCGTCCTTTTCGATAAACTCGGCAACTCTTACGCTTTGCTCAAAGTGCTTAAAGCCGTAGGGCGAAAGCTTGTCAAGCGCTCTTTCGCCTGCGTGACCGAACGGCGTATGGCCGAGGTCGTGGCCAAGGGCTATTGCTTCTGTTAAGTCCTCGTTGAGCTGAAGCGCTCTTGCAATCGTGCGTGCAATCTGAGAAACCTCAAGCGTATGAGTAAGGCGCGTTCTGTAATGGTCTCCGCTCGGCGCGAGAAAAACCTGTGTTTTGTGTTTCAGTCGTCTGAACGACTGGCTGTGAATAATCCTGTCGCGGTCGCGCTGAAAGCAGGTGCGAATGTCGCACTCCTCCTCGTCGCGGCTTCTGCCCCGTGAATTGCAGGCAAGCGTAGCACGTGGCGATAATATTTTCTTTTCGTTTTCTTCATTAATCAGTCTGATTTTGTCCATAATTTCACCGTAAATCGCCGTTTTCTCTATTATGTACTCAAAATGACAAAAAATTCCTTTAATTTTATTGATTATTTTTTATAATTATTTT
>JAFWKC010000065.1 GCA_017514345.1 Eubacterium sp. | reverse complement strand
GCGAATATCCAGCCGAGCGCAACTGCAGGCAGACATATTACGTTCTTCAGGTAAAAGTACAGACCCGTTGCAATTATGTTGTATATCATATTCTGCCCGAACATACCCGTAAGGTACATCGCGGCTTCCTTTTTTGTATACGTCTTAGCCTCTGCCATCATATCACTACTTCCCGTTAATTATATATTAAAAAGAAGATTATTTCAAGGCTTTAAGCTTTTAGCTTTTGGTTACTTGGCTTTGCCCTGGACAATTTTGTATTCAGTATTCGGTATTCAGCTCGTTGGTGCTGCGCACGGCTATTATAATGGGTACGGGCATAGCCCGCCCATAAGCTCAACACTTAACACTCAACACTTAAAGCTAAAAAAGCACCCTGTCGGGTGCTTTTTTTATTCAGCGTCATATTTGAGTATTGTTGACAGCAGCACCTTGTAGCCTGCTTCGATTGCGTCGGGGTTGAGCCTGTCGGCTGTGTCGCGGCGGTTATGGTAGTAATCCGCGGGCGACGGGTCCATAGCGGCGATAGCTGTGCATTTGATGCCTGCCTTTGAGAAAGCCGCTGCGTCGGACGAGCCCATAAACACGCTTGAAAGCTTCATATCCTCGTAGCCTGCCTCGGCGCCTGCCTCCTTGACGAAGTTGCTCAGCTCCTCGTCGTTTTTAACAAGGCTGTTCATATCCCTGTGATATACGTTGAAGTCATCGAGGTCGCAAAGTGTGTCAACACAGATTACGGCAGTTTCGACGTCCTCGTTTTCGTACTCGTCCTTGTGAGCCTTTGCCCACGCCATTGTACCCTTGAGTCCAGCCTCCTCGCCGTCTGTAATCATAGCGACAAGTTCTGTGTTTTCAAGCTCCACGCCTGCCATATCGAGCATACGGATTGCGCAAACTGCAGCGTATGTTCCCGTAAGGTTATCGTTGGCACCCGGAGAAATCGTGCTGAAATCAACGAAGTAGAAAAGCGTAATCATCGCAATTGCGTTGATAAAGTGAATGTAGTAGCTGAAATTCACCATAAAGTCGCCGAAGCCGCCCATATCGACAAAACTTGCAACAACGGCAAGAACAGCAACGATGATAGAAATAATTACGCCGCCGATTGTCCACGCCATAAGCGGAAACATAAGATGAACCTTTGTGCTGTAAAGCAGGTGACGCCATTCGTAAGCCGCGTCAACGTGACCAGAAATTATGAGTCTTTTCTTTACCTCGCCCTTCGGCTTGCGAACGGCGTAGAAGTTGTGCGCTGGCTTTTTCTTGTAGAACATATCGCAAAACGGAACGTAAAAGCCGAGCTGAAGCGCCGCAATAACGATGCTGATAAGCGAAGCCGCGCCCGCGATAATCTGAGGCACGAAAAACGGGTTAGGTCCTACCGTATCAAACACGTCGAGAAAGACGAGAAGAAGCGGAACGACGATTGCCGCAATAGTGAAAAGCGAAATGGTCTTTGTGAAGTGCAAAAACGCCTTGGGCGCCATCTGATATTCCTCGAAGCCCGTTTCGTCACAGAAGGTGTCCATCTCCTTTTTGAGATGCTTCTGTACAGCGTAGCAGTTGTCGTTGCCCGACTCGCGCGGACCGTAACGCTTTATTACGTTTTTAATTTCTTTGACGGAGTAGTTGACATTTTCCTTAATTACCGCCTGTGGAAATTCCGAATATCTCATTTTTTAGAACTCCTTTAATTAATCTGCAAAAGATTATATCACTTATATTTTAATATGTCAATTTATAAATATAGAGTTAATCAAAATTTAATAAGCCGTATTTTACGTTTATTCTGTTTATCTTTTTTATGAACGGCTCACCGAAAAGAAGAAGAAAGACGGCAGTTGAAGCGCCGAACACAAGGTTAAACGGCACGGCAGAAGCGTACACGCCGAGCACTCCGCCGAGCGTAATATTACTGCCGTACATAACGAGAATTGTCGAAATATCAACGATTAGTCCGTACAGCACGCACGACAGCAGAAAGCCGACGGCAGCAAGAGAGTATCTGTTTGCTTTGAACTTAGAAAATATCAGTCCTGCAAAGAAGCCGACAAGCCCGAGCGCCGCCATCTGAAACGGCGTATGTATCCCCTGCCCGAAAATGAAGTTCGACACGAACGCCGAAAAAGCGCCGATAATGTACCCTCGTTCTGCGCCGAGGCATACTGCAGACACGATAACGACTGCCGCAATCGGCTTGACCTGCGGTATCAGGTAAAACGCCGCGCGCGAAATCACGGCAAGCGCAATCAGCGTCGCAATCAGCGTAAGCTCGCGCGCCGTCACCTTTTTCATTTCAAACGAGATGAAAAACGGATACATCGACATCACAAGCACCGCTACCGACGCGATATAGTAATTCACCGCGTCCGCCAACAGCAGCTGCCAGAAAACGACGAGCACAAGCGGCAGAAATAATAGAATTGTTGTTAATACCTTTTTCATAGCGATTAGATCCGTTTGCCGTCAGTCAGGCGCGCAAGCGGCGTTGTGTAGAAATTAAGATTAGAAAAGAAGTCGAAGGTCGGCTTCGTCGCGATAATTCTTCCTCTTGAAAGGAACGAGCATACGTCGGCGCACCTGCCTGCAAATTCAAGGTCGTGCGTTACAATTACTACCGTTTTGTCCTCGTCGCAAAGTCTTTTTAGTAGCTGTGCGAGCTTGTCCTTCAGCACGCAGTCGAAGCCCTTCGTTGGCTCGTCGAGCATTATTATATCCGCTCCGACCTGCAGCACCTTCGCAAGCGCGAGCCGCTGTGCCTGACCACCCGAAATATCGTACGGGTGATAATCCCTTATGTCGTCGATTTCAAGAAACGCAGTAATTTCACCGAATTCTGCCTCCTCGCCGCAGGTGTCGTGCGTGAAGAGGTCGTACACGTTCTGCGTGAGCATCGCCGTTTTTCCGTCAGCCTTAACGCTTCCGCGATACTGCTTTTTCACACCGCAAAGTACCTTAAGAAGCGTGCTTTTTCCGCTTGCGTTTGGTCCGACGATGGCGTTGATTTTGTTTTTGTATATCTTAAGGCTCAGTCCGCTGAGAACGTCGTTGCCCTTCGTATAGGCAAAGCAGAGATTTTTCGCCGTGAGCGCTGTTTCGTCGAGAATAGGCTCAGCCTTTTCCTCGGAAATAACGTCCGCTCTCAGCTTTGCAGGAAGCGCGTTTTTCATATCGTGCGCGCTGTTAAGAAGAAGCTTCACCGCCTCTTCCCTTTCAGCCTTGACAAACAGCCTGCCGTCATCAAGCACAAGCACGCTGTCAGCCATATCGTACACGCCCTCGAGCGTGTGCTCTGCCATAATTATCGTCGTGTGAAAATCCCTGTGCATCTGGCGTATAACGTCATAAAACGCCGCCGCAGACACGGGGTCGAGCTGAGAAACGGGCTCGTCAAGCACGAGAATCTCGGGCTTTGCAATCATTACCGAAGCGAGCGCAAGCACCTGCTTTTCGCCGCCCGACAGCTCGCTAACGTCACAGTCGAGCTTGCTTTCGAGATTGAAATACGACGCCGCTTCTGCAACAAGAAGCTCGGTGTCGTCGGCGCTCATACCCTTGCACGAGGGCGAAAACGCAAGCTCGCTTCTTACGCGGTTGGTGACGATGCTTTCCTCAGCGCGCTGGCTTACGTAGCCGACGGTGCCGTTAACGGTTATTTCGCCGTCAAGCTTACCGTGAGGCGCAAGCTCTTTTTTGATGAGCTTCAGAAGCGTTGATTTGCCGCTCGCAGATTTGCCGAGCAGAACGCAAAGCTCACCCTTTTCGACGGAAAACGTAACGCCGTCGAGCGCATTATTCGCTCTTTGTGGATAAGCAAAGCTCAGATTTTTGACTGTGAACGCTTCCATAGTAACACCTCCCACGCTTCAAGAATTACTGGCAGCAGCATAACTGCTGCGAAGATAATTTCAGCTGTAACGCTGTTTGCTTTTACGTATATCCGCGGCTCAAAAATGAACAGCGACTGCTTTGTGATAATGACATACAAAACGTACGAAAATGCAAGCGTAATAAATGCAAGATAAAACGCGTCGCGTGCGCTGAGCTTAAACCTCGTCGGCAGGATTACGCCGTCCTTGTACCCGCGTGCGTTCATCGAATCGGCAGTCACGATACTGCTTTCAAGCGAGTATGTCACAAGCGCCGACAGGTTTTGTATGCCCTCGCCGAAGCGTTCCTTTATGCTGACGCTTTCGCCGCCGTGAAGTCCCTTTTGCGCGTCGCGTATGTCCGACAGCTTCCGCGTAAACCTCGGCAGAAAGCCGAGCACCATCGAAAACAGCATAGCGAGCTTCGGCATAAAGCGTAGCAGATACATCGTGTCAACGCTGTCCTGAGTATACGACAGCGCGCTAAACCAAAGCATCACCGCCGCCATCACCATACCCTGATTAAAGCCGTAAAACAGCGCCTGCAGCGTAAAGTCCGTGTAGCCGATTCTGAACAGCACGTCCTCGCCGTAATGCGCGAACAGCATATTGAATATGCTAACTAAAAGAATAACTATCACCGAAAGCTTCAGCGAAGAAAAAAAAGCCCTGCCGCCGCCTGCTAAAACAAAAAGCAGAGCACAGCAAAGCGAAATTACAGAAAAAAACGGGTTTGACGCAGAAAGCACCAAAACAAAAGCGCATATAAAAAATGCGCCTTTAGTTATCGGATGAAGCTTTGAAAATGCGTTCAATATAATCACCAAATCTTATAATTATACAGAATTCACTTTAGCGTATTCTGACGTCGTCCTTATTCTGAAAACGGTAGCCGTAATTGTCAAGAATGTGCATCTTTGACAGCGCGATGCTTGCGCCCTTTGCCGCGCAGAGATTTGGATGCGGCACAACGCGCACCTCAAGTCCGAGCGCTTCGGCAAACAGCTTATCCATACCGTAAAGCTCTGCGCTTCCGCCCGTTAGCAGTACCTCGCTTGACGTGATATCCGCTACAAGCTGCGGCGAGGTACGCTCAAACATAACCTCTGCCGCCGCCGTAAGCTCATTAAGAAGCGGCTTCAGACAATGGCAGATATCGTTAGAGCTGACCTCTACGACCTTCGGCATACCGCCCTCAAGCGACCTGCCCTTTGCGACCATTTTGATTTCCTCGTCGCGCGGCACGGCACAGCCGATTGCTTTTTTTATCTCCTCGGCAGTTCTTATGCCGATTAAAATTTCGTATTTTTCACGCATAAAGCGCATAATAGCTTCGTCAAAATCGTTGCCAGCAATTTTTACCGTTTCGGTCTGGCTCATAGAGCCCTGCGACACGACAGCCATATCGGTTGTGCCGCCGCCGATGTCAATGACAAACACGCCGCTTGGATGAATAGGGTCAATCCCTGCGCCAAAGGCGGCGCAAAGCGGTTCCTCAACAAGACACACGGAGCGCGCGCCAGCCGTTACAATAACGGAAATAAGCGTACGCTTTTCAACGTCAGTTGCAAGCGCAGGAACGCACGCAACGACGCGAGGTCTAAAAACGCTCTTCTTGATAACCTTGGTTATGAAGAACTTAACCATCTGCTGAGCGAGCGAATAGTTGCTGATTGCGCCATACTGAATAGGCTGTGCAACCTCAACGCCCTTCGGCTCCCTGCCCTGCAGATAGTATGCGCGCCGTCCTGCGTAAAGTATTTTTTCAGTTTCTGTATCATATGCGACGTAAGCAGGCTCGTCAACAACGACGCCCTTGTCGGGCACCGAAATTACAATCGAGCTTGTGCCGAGGTCTATACCTAAATCGTAACCAAACATTAAAATCTCCTATCCTTATTGGCTCCCTTGCTAAAGGGAGCTGTCAGCGTAGCTGACTGAGGGATTGTTCAATTAAAACTATATAATACAAAATCCCTCCACCGCAGGCGGTCCCCCTCCCTTTAACAAGGGAGGCAAATATGTTTATATTATATTATAAATCATAATCATTTTCAATAAAATATTTAAGCGCGCTGAAGCGGCGTGATTTTTTATCGTTATCGACCATCGCTTTTACGCTCTGCTCGTTGCCGACAAGTACATGCAGCTTTTTCGCTCTTGTCAGCGCAGTATAAAACAGGTTCCTGTACGCGAGCTTCTGTGGCGTTGCAAGCACGGGCATTACTACGGCTGTAAACTCGCTACCCTGACTCTTATGAACGGTCATCGCGTACGCAAGCTCAAGCTCACGCACGTTTTCGTACGAATACATAGCGTCCTTGTCGTCAAACGCAACCTTGATTAAGCTGTTGCCCTTGTCGATGCTCGTCAGTATGCCGATGTCGCCGTTAAATACGCCCTGTCCGCTCTCGCCGCCCCTGAACCATGGAACGTCATAGTTGTTCTTTATCTGCATTACTCTGTCGCCCTCGCGAAGCGAATAGCCCTTGTAGTTAATCTCCTGCTTGTCGGGTGACGGCGGGTTTAGCCTTGCCTGCAATAGCTTATTTATATTCTGCGTGCCAACCTCGCCGACTCTGCTCGGACAAAGCACCTGAATGTCGCTCATCGGGTTAAGCCCGTACGACGAAGGTATCCTTACCGTAACTAAATCGACAATCTTTTTCGGTGCGTTATACTTGCTGTCCTCTTTGAGCAAGAAGAAATCTGACTCAATCGAATTGTCGAACACAGGCATTTCGCCCTTTACGACTCTGTGCGCGTTCGTGACGATTCGGCTTTTCATCGCCTGACGGAAAATTCTGTCAAGCGTAATTACGCTAATCATTCCGCTTTCCGTCAAATCGCGAAGCACATTGCCTGCGCCGACGGGTGGAAGCTGGTCGCGGTCGCCGACCATAATCAGACGACAATGAAGCGGAAGCGCGTCAAGCAGCGCCGCAAAAAGCGTAACGTCAACCATTGACAGCTCGTCGACGATAACGGCGTCAAAATCAAGCGGATTGCGTATGTTGTGAACGAAGCTCTGAGTGTCTGCGCCTTCGGCGTACTCAACCTCAAGCAGACGGTGAATAGTCTTTGCGGAAAAGCCCGTCAGCTCCTCCATACGCTGTGCCGCTCTGCCCGTAGGAGCAGTAAGCGCAACCTTCAGTCCCCTGTTTTTCATAAGGGTGATAATGCCCTTGACGGTTGTCGTTTTACCCGTTCCAGGGCCGCCAGTAAGGATAAGAAGTCCTTTGTTGACGGCGATTTCAATCGCTTCGCGCTGACGCTCGTCAAACTCTATATCATTAGCCTTTTCAAAGGAGTAAATCTCGCTTGTAAAAATCTCGCTTTCCTGCGGCGGAAACTTGTTCATTACCTTAATTCTGTCGGCGATTGTGCTTTCTGCCCTGTAGATTTCAGGCAGAAACAGAAATTCCCTGCCCTCAATCTCCATCTGAACGATAGAATGCTCCTCAATGCAGTTGTCAACGGCGATTTCAACGTAATCGACCTCACAGCCGAGAAGCTCGCACGCAGGCGCAAATATCTTGTCGCGCGGTATACAGGTGTGTCCGTTAGAAAGGTTGTGACGCACGATTTCGACGACGCCTGCCATCGCCCTGAAGTGATACGGCGGCGCCTCGTCAAGCTTCTGCGACACCTCGTCGGCGTCGAAAAACGTTATTCCAGTAGCCGAGCCGACAAGCGCATACGGGTTTGCCCTGATAATATCGAGAGACTCGTCCTTGAAAAGCTTGAACACCTTAAGCGCCTGATTTTGCGACAGTCCGAGCGCAGTAAGTCCTATCATCGCTTCGCGCGAAGCGAACTGCGTCTTGAAGCTTTTACTGATTTCGCGCGCTTTTGAACGGCTGATACCCTTGATTTCGGCAAGGCGTTCAGGCTCGTTTTCTATTACGTTAAAGGCGTCCGCGCCGAATGCGTCGACGATTTTTTCCGCCGTCGACTTACGAACGCCCTTGATAATTCCCGAGGAAAGATAACGAAGTATGCCGCTTGCGTCCTCGGGCAGCGTCTGGCGTACGATTTCCGCCTTGAACTGCCTGCCGAACGAGGCGTGAAAATCCCACCTGCCCTCGCATTCGACCTGCGAGCCGACAGCAAGCTGTCCGACAGCGCCGACAACGGTCACGCCCTCGTCGCCCGTAAAAATTTCCGCAACACAAAAACCAGTATCCTCGTTATAGAAGGATACCTCCTCGACCGTTCCCGTTATTCTTTCAAGCACTTCGTTTTCCATAGTAAGTATTATAACATAATATATTATAATTGCAATGTATTTGTTCAATCGGGGGTAGTTCCAGATTGAACAGGCTTTGAGCTTTAAGTGTTAAGTGTTAAGCTTTCGGACGGGCTTTGCCAGTACCCAATTAATATAGCTGTGTGCGGCACCATTCAACTTGAGTCTTAAGCTTTGTTTGCTCTTTTAATTGAAATTTTAACGCAAAACGTTAAAAAAGTATTGACAAACGTAATTTACGGTGTTATAATGCAATTGAAAGTTAACGATAGTCGTTAAATAATTAATGTAAGGAGTTGTTATTATGGAAACAAAAATTGACAAAAAAGTTAACGTTATAGGCAAGGTTGGAAGAATTCTTTCGACGATACTCTTAGTATTTATGATTCTCGGCGCACTCGCAACGGTTGCTGGAATAGGCGTTGCCTCCACCCTGCCGAAGGACGCGCTTTCGGTTGAGGTAACTGGAATTGCAGACGTAACGGCAAAGGGCGAAATTCTTGGAGGCATCGCTGATGCAATTATTGACTCGTCAAAGGGCGGCAAAGGACAGATTAAGCTTCCAGACTCAAACGTAGCAGTCGGCGACGTCAAGGATTCCATTCCCGAGGGCGTTGCAGCAGAACAAACCGACAAGGGCTTTGCGCTGAGCGTGAATTCACAGCGTCTTGACTTAAACGTGAACGCGGTAATTTTTGCGCTCGTTCTTACGCTGATTAACACCGTTTTTACAATTATTATGCTGTTTATGATAAGGACGCTGATGAAGTCAATCGAAAAGTGTGAAACGCCGTTTTGTGACAAGGTAATCAAGAATATGAAATACTTTGGTTTCTCGCTTATCCCGATTGCCCTTCTCAACGGAACGTCAGAGAACGCGTGGGAGTCGCTCTTTACGTTTGGAGCTGACGTACATTTGGGTATTGATGTTACGGTGGTATTCGGAATAATAATCGTATTTATGCTCACAATGATTTTCTCATACGGTGCTCAGCTGCAAAAGCAATCTGACGAAACGCTTTAAGGAGGACTAATATGGGACAGATTGTATTAAGACTTGACCGTGTAATGGCAGACAGGAAAATGAGTCTGAATGAGTTATCCGAAAAAGTCGGCGTGGCAAACGTGAACCTCTCTAAGCTGAAAAACGGACACGTCAGCGCAATAAGATTTTCGACGTTGCAGGCACTTTGCGAAGTACTGCATTGTCAGCCTGGAGATATAATTGAATATCAGTTTGATGAGTAAGAAAAAGGAACGGACGATGTCCGTTCCTTTTTAAGGAGCAATTTGCTCGCAAGGCTCAAGGCTCAAGGTATCGGGTGCTGCGCACGCCTATTATAAAGGCGTTGACGAAGTCCACCAACGAACTGAATACTGAATACTGAATACTAAATACTAAAAAAGGACTGCCGAAGCAGTCCTTTTGTGATAGCTAATAATTAGTCCTCGTCGATTGCGATAACAACGCCTGAACCAACTGTTCTACCACCCTCACGGATAGCGAAACGGAGACCGTTTTCGATAGCGATAGGAGTGATGAGCTCAACGTTCATATCTACGTTATCGCCAGGCATACACATCTCTGTGCCTTCAGGAAGAGAGATAACGCCTGTAACGTCAGTTGTTCTGAAATAGAACTGAGGTCTGTAGTTGTTGAAGAAAGGAGTATGACGGCCACCCTCGTCCTTTGAAAGAACGTAAACCTGACCTGTGAACTTGGTGTGTGGCTTGATTGAGCCAGGAGCAGCAAGAACCTGTCCTCTCTTGATTTCAGTTCTCTGTACACCACGAAGGAGGCAACCGATGTTGTCACCAGCCTCAGCGTAGTCAAGAATCTTTCTGAACATCTCGATACCTGTGCAAACTGTTGACTTGATTTCGTCCTCAAGACCAACCATCTCGACTGTATCGTTTGTGTTGAGCTTACCTCTTTCAACTCTACCTGTAGCAACAGTACCACGGCCTGAGATTGAGAATACGTCCTCGACAGGCATTAAGAACGGAAGGTCTGATGTTCTTTCAGGTGTAGGAATG
>JAFWKC010000064.1 GCA_017514345.1 Eubacterium sp. | reverse complement strand
TTTTTTGCGATGTAGCACGCTTCCGAATACGTAGACGGAATCTGCTTGTACTGTGAGAGCACATCGTTTTCCATAAGCGAAAAGCTGAAATTTGATTTTTCGGGAAGCTCAAGATTATTCTTTATTCCGTAAAGCGAAGCGTAAATAATCAGCGCGTACGCAAGATACGGATTTACGTTCGCGTCAGGCGAGCGAAGCTCCGCGCATTTAAGATGCGCCGCAGTATCGGGAATTCTTATGAGCTGCGACCTGTTTTCATTCGACCACGAAATGTATTTCGGCGCACCGTCACATCCAAGTCTTTTGTAGGAATCGGGCGTCGGATTAAGGAACGCCGTTATGTCTGCTGCCTTTTCAAGCACTCCTGCAGCGGCGTGCTTAATAGCGTTGCTGTTACCGTCATTCGCCACAACTGCAAACTGAATATGAAGTCCGTTGCCGCGACAATTCGGAACAGGCTTTGGCGAAAAGTCGGCGTAAGCGTTATTCTTGCTTGCGGCAAGCTTGATAACCGATTTTGCTGTGATAATATTGTTGCCTGCTACAAGCGGATTTGCAAGACCGAATTCAAGCATATTCTGTCCGGGTCCCGAAAGGTGGAAGGAATCGGTAGGCTTAACGTCCATTAAATCAAGCGCGTGATTTATATTACGCCTGATTGTTTCGCATTTATCATCGGGCTCAATATCAAGATAGCCTGCGTCGTCATACGGCTCGTTTGTCGGCTTGCCGTTTTCATCGACTTTGAAAAGATAGTATGCAAGCTCTGACGCAAAGTAGAACTCGTATCCCATTTCCTCGGCGTCATTGACAGCTTTTTTCAGCAGGCTTTTTGTGCCGTGGCTTTCAAACGGCGTGCCGTCGGCGAATGACATTCTGCAAAACATTCTTGCGATTCTGTCGTTGTCGGGCTGCCACGGTAAAATAGAATACGTTTTCGGCTCGGGATGAAGGTATAAATCACAGAATATACCCTCACCGAAATCCTTTACTGCTGCTGCATTAATCGGGACGCCCGAATTGAAAGCTTCGCTAAGCTCCTCAGGCGTTATCGAAATGTTCTTTTCACGTCCGAAAACATCGCAAAAGGCAAGTCTTATCGACTTGATATTATCCTCTTTTACAGCGCTGAAAACCTCTTCCTTATTTCGTTTCATAATACACACTCCATTCTTGATTTTTTACATAAATTTTCTCAATCTAATTTTATAATATGTCTATCAAAAAGTCAATAATAACAGACATCGGTATATGATTTTTTAAAAAAATATTTACTTAGCGTCGTTATGGTAGTATAATGTATATGAAAAGAATTCTTCTTTGAAAGGAGTAAAATATGGATAAGCAGTTTATTGTTTCAATCAGCAGGGAATACGGAAGCGGCGGACACGATATAGCCGAAAGAATAGCGAAGCACTATGATATTCCGCTTTATGACAAAAATATTCTTGAAGAAATTGGCAAGGAAAAGGGCGTTGATATGAGCGGCTTTTCCTCGGCTGACGAAAAAATGATTAACGTTTTCACCTCAAGAACGGTTAACGGCTTTAACAATTCGCCTGAATTTGCGCTTGCAAATATGCAGTTTGAATTTATCAAGGAAAAGGCTGGGGAAGGCGAATCGTTCGTAATCTGCGGACGCTGTGCAGACTATGTGCTGAAGGAAAATCCAGCTCTTATTTCTGTATTCGTGCTTGCTGACGATATTGTTAAGACGAACCGTATAAAGGATATTGAGGACTGCACAATCCCGCAGGCGATTAAGCTTCTTGAAAAGGCAGACAAGCGCCGCAGGGAATACCACAACCAGTACTGTAAGACTAAGTGGGGCGAGGCTCGCAATTACGACCTTTGCGTAAATTCAACGCGCCTCGGCATTGACGGTACGGCAGAATTCCTTATCGACTACATAGAAAAAAGAAACGCATAATACAAAAGCTTCCTGACCGAAAGGAAAGGAAGCTTTTATTAATTCTCAATTCTACATTCTCAATTCTCAATTCATATTAGCTGCGCCCATACGGCGAAAACCTCGCGGGTAAAGAAGGTCGGTCGCGACAGCTTAGTTGCCCGAGCAGGAACGGAATACGCAGTAAGTCCGTTCTTTTTGCAAATCATCTCGGCACGCTTTTCGTGGTAGTCGTTAGTCGCGACGGCAACCTCTTTTGAAAAGCCGTGCTCCTCGATTATTTTTACTGAATTTGCAACGTTTTCGTCTGTGTTTGTGGATTTATCCTCAATATATATTCTGTCTGGTGAAATACCTCTTTCGGTAAGCAGATTAAAGATGCATTGTCCCTCGCTTAAATCCTCATCGCTGCCCTGACCGCCTGACGCGATACATACGGCGTCGGGATGCTCCTCAAGATAATCGGCGGCAACCTTGCATCGGTTAATCAGCGAGCCAGACGGCTTGCTACCTCTTATCTGACAGCCGAGGACAATAACCGTGCTCTGGTCAGTTGCTGTATATTCTGCGTGATTTACTATGCTTATGAGCGTGCCGAAAAATGCACTCAGGAACATAACTGCAAGCGCGATAATTACAGAAAGAGCAATAACTACCTGCTTTTTTCTGTCGGCTTCAAATTGTCCGCGTATGAAAGCAACGATACATTTGAGCGTGACGCCGAGTACGACTATTGCGCCGCCTGCCGCAAAGCCGAATAGGTTACCTGCATTAATTACGCCGAGCGTTACGAGCGGCGGCAGATAAAGCGTGATTATGTACAGTCCCAAGAGTATCAGCAATATTCTAATTATTAGCATAAGCAAACTCCCTGCTTTTGATTTTTCCATATTATCTCCTCGGGCGAAGGCCCGTTTTCATTCCCGTTGTTTTGCCAAGACTATTATAAAATATTAAATATATAATTTCAATACTATCCTACATAATACTATCCTATATATTGACATAATTGCTATAAATATATATAATATTCGTGCAATAAAGATAAGAGGTATCATTATGATTTGTAATACAATTCTTGACGCTATCGGCCATACGCCGATGATTAGACTTAATAAAATGACAGGTTCCGATGATGCAGAAATTCTCGTGAAGTACGAAGGCGTTAATATCGGCGGCTCGATTAAGACGAGAACGGCATATAATATGCTAAAGCAAGCCGCAAAAAACGGCAAGATTAACCAGGACTCTATTATCGTTGAGCCTACGAGCGGCAACCAGGGTATCGGTATCGCGCTTGTCGGCGCAGTAATGGGTTATAAGGTGAAAATCATTATGCCCGACTCAGTTTCTGAGGAACGCCGCAAGCTCATAAAGAACTACGGCGCAGAGGTTGTGCTTATTCACGACGACGGCGATATCGGCGCGTGCATCGAAGAGTGCATACAGACTTCACTTCGTATGGCAAAAGAGGACGATAGAGTTTTCATTCCCTCGCAATTCGACAATCCCGACAATCCAAAGGCGCACATCTACTATACTGCAACGGAAATTCTCGAGCAGGTTAACGGAGAAATTCACGGCTTTTGCAGCGGCGTAGGCACGGGCGGCACCATCAGCGGTATCGGCGAGGTGCTAAAGCGCCAGAATCCTGCTATCAAGATTTGGGCAGTTGAGCCTGCTAACGCTGCAATTCTCAGCGGCGGCTCGGTCTGCACTCATCTTCAGATGGGTATCGGCGACGGACTTAACCCCGAAAACCTTAACACAAAGATTTACGATAACATCTGCGTTATTTCTGATAACGAGGCTATCGAAACTGCGCGCCGCCTTGCAAGCGAGGAGGGCATTATGTGCGGTATTTCGAGCGGCTCAAACGTTGCGGCGGCAATACGCCTTGCGCGCCGTCTCGGCAAGGGTAAAACAGTTGTTACAGTTCTTCCCGACACGGGAGAAAGGTATTTCAGTACGGAGCTGTTTGATTAATGAAAAAACTTCTTGTTTACTTAAAACAGTATAAGCTTCAGTGCGTGCTCGCTCCGCTTTTCAAAATGCTGGAAGCGAGCTTTGAGCTGATAGTGCCGCTTGTTGTTGCGGCAATAATTGATAAGGGTATCAGAGCAGAAAATATGAGCGTTGTGTATTCACGCTCGGCTGTGCTGGTGCTCCTTGCTTTTGTTGGTATGGTTGCCGCTATCAGCGCTCAGTATTTCGCAGCTAAAGCTGCAACGGGCTTCGCGACGAAGCTTCGCCGCGCGCTGTTTGAAAAAATACAGGGCTTTTCCTTTAATGAGATTGACAAGCTCAGCACCTCGACGTTGATAACGCGTATGACAACAGACGTTAATCAGGCGCAGAGCGGCGTAAATATGGTGCTTCGTCTGTTTCTGCGCTCGCCGTTTATCGTGCTCGGCGCGTTTGTAATGGTAATGCTTATCGATGTAAAGGCGGGGCTTATTTTTCTTGCTGTAATCGTACTGCTAAGCTTAGTCGTTTTCATCATAATGAAGGTGACCGTGCCAAAGTACAGGGGCGTTCAGTCAACGCTCGACGAGGTTACTCTCATAACGCGCGAAAACCTTAACGGCGCGCGTGTTATCCGTGCTTTTACTAATGAGGACAGCGAGTACAGACGCTTCAATGAAAGAAATAATTACCTTGCGCATCTTCAGCGTGTAGCAGGCAGGATTTCTGCGCTTATGAATCCGCTTACGTTCATTATTATCAACATAGGCATTATCGTGCTTATCCGTTACGGTGCAGTTGAGGTTAACAGCGGACGGCTTTCGCAGGGTAGCGTAGTTGCGCTTTATAACTATATGAGCCAGATTTTAGTTGAGCTCGTTAAATTCGCAAATCTTATCGTCACCGTTACGAAGGGCTTTGCGTCTGCTTCGCGTATTGCGAGCGTACTTGAGGTAGAAAATACGCTCAAAACCTCTGACGATAAAGAAAAGAAGGACAGCCACGCCGTTTCCTTCAGCGGCGTTTCGCTCACTTATAACAGCGCAGGCGAGGAAAGCCTGAGCGATATTTCATTTTATGCTGATAAGGGCGACGTTGTCGGCATTATCGGCTCGACGGGCAGCGGCAAAAGCTCGCTTGTCAGCCTTATATCACATTTTTACGACGCTACCAAGGGCAGTGTTACTGTTGACGGCAGAGCTGTCGATTCATATACTAACGACGAGCTACAAAAGAAAATCGGCTTCGTTATGCAAAAGCCCGTGCTTTTCAGCGCAACGGTACGCGAAAATATAAAGTGGGGCAACGAAAACGCAACGGACGAGGAAATTGACGACGCGCTTCGAGTTGCCCAGATATACGACGCAGTTTACGAAAAGGACGGACTCGATACGGTGCTTGAGCAGGGCGGAGCTAATCTGTCAGGCGGACAGAAACAAAGGCTTTCAGTAGCAAGAGCAATCGTCGGTAAGCCCGAAATTATTGTACTTGACGACAGCGCGTCTGCGCTCGATTTTGCAACGGAACGCAAAATGCGCGAGGCTATTTTGTCGCTTGATTACAAGCCGACTCTCTTTATTGTTTCGCAGCGTTGCTCGTCCATACTTACGGCTGATAAAATCATTGTCCTTGACGACGGAAAATGCGTCGGTCAGGGTACAAACGACGAGCTTTTACGTTCGTGCGAGGTTTATCGCGAGATTTACGCTTCACAGTTCGACGATGCATACAGGTATGTAAAGGAGGACGCGTGATGAATAACAAAGTAATTATCAAAAAAGTTCTCTCGTACGTATCAAGGTACAAGCTCTATATCGCCGCTTCGCTTCTTTTTGCGCTTGTAAGCTCAGTCGGCGCGCTGTATGTTCCGATACTAATCGGACGCGGCATAGACCTTATTGTCGGCAAGGGAAGCGTTGACTTTAATTCGCTTTTTTCTGTATTTATCAGGATAGGCGTAATTATCGCGCTATGCGCCGTATCACAGTGGATAATGAACGCCGCTAACAATAAAATTACGTTCAACGTTGTACGCGATATGAGGCGCAAGGCGTTTTCAAAGATAGAAATGCTGCCGATTTCTTACATTGATTCGCACCCAACGGGCGAAATAGTGTCAAGGATTATTGCCGATGTCGACCAGTTTGCTGACGGTCTGCTTATGGGCTTTACTCAGTTCTTCACGGGCGTTGTTACTATCGTCGGTACGCTTGCGTTTATGCTTTCCATCAACGTGTGGATTACGATTGTCGTTGTTGCCGTTACGCCGCTGTCGTTTCTTATCGCGGCGTTTATCGCAAAAAAGACGTACAGTATGTTCAGGCTCCAAAGCGAGGTAAGAGGCGAGCAGACGGCGTTTATCGACGAGATGATTGGCGGTCAGAAAACCGTTACGGCGTATAGCCACGGCGACGAAAACATAAAGACCTTTGACGGTATTAACGAAAGACTCGAAAAGTATTCGCTTCGCGCCGTGTTCTTCTCTTCAATCACAAATCCAGGCACGCGCTTTGTAAACGCTATCGTGTACGCCGCCGTTGCCTTCTTCGGTGCGCTTATCGCAGTAAAAACGAAGCAGTCGGCGATTACCGTCGGCGTGCTTGCAAGCTTCCTTGCATACGCAAACCAGTACACAAAGCCATTTAATGAAATAAGCGGCGTTATAACCGAGCTTCAGAATGCAATAGCGTGCGCGGGACGGCTGTTTGAATTTCTTGAGGAGGAAAGCATAGCTCCCGACAGAAACGACGCAGTCGAGCTTCGCAACGTGAACGGTGAGCTGGAGCTGAAAAACGTCAGCTTTTCGTATACTGAAAACCAGAAGCTCATAGAAAGCTTTAATCTGTCTGTAAAGGCAGGTCAGCGCGTCGCTATCGTCGGTCCGACGGGTTGCGGCAAAACAACGCTTATTAATCTTCTTATGCGCTTTTACGACCCGCAGAGCGGCACGATTTCTATTGACAGTAAGGAATATGATGAGGTAACGCGCAAGTCGCTTCGTGAAAGCTACGGTATGGTGCTTCAGGACACGTGGCTCAAAACGGGTACGGTCAAAGAAAACCTCGCTATCGGCGCGCCTGACGCAACGGACGAGGAAATTATCGCCGCGGCGAAAAAGGCACATTCTCACTCGTTTATCAAAAGGCTTCCAGACGGCTATAACACAGTCCTCGGCGAAAACGGCGGCTCGCTGTCGCAGGGACAGAAGCAGCTGCTTTGCATAACGCGTCTTATGCTGTGCAAGCCGCCTATGCTCATTCTTGACGAGGCGACCTCGTCGATAGATACGCGTACGGAAATCAGAATACAGAAGGCGTTTTCAAATCTTATGCAGGGCAGAACTACGTTTATCGTAGCACACCGACTTGCAACTATAAAGGGCGCCGATATTATCCTCGTTATGAGGGACGGAAACATCGTAGAGCAGGGAAGTCACGACGAGCTGCTCAAAAGAAAAGGCTTCTACTATGAGCTGTACAATTCTCAGTTTCCAAGCGCAAATTCATAAATTGTATAATTATTAATTGTTAACTTATAAATATCCATTTTTTAACAATCGCTTGTATATCTAATATAATAATGATATAATATTCAAAACTCTTGCAAAAGGACATTCAATATGGAACAGAACTCAGCATGCGCTATGCGTACAAAAAGGAAGATGGCAGACGCATTAAAGGAATTAATGCAGACCAACTCCTTTGAAAAAATTACTGTATCTGACATAGCAGAATTATCAAAAATTCACAGGCAAACCTTCTACTATCATTTTCAGGACAGATACGAGCTTCTTGACTGGATGTTATATCAGGAGCTTTTAGTACCGCTTCTTGACGGACTGAATTTTGACAATATGTACGACAAACTGGAAAATATGTTTGCTACGATGAAGAAGGACAAAAAGTTCTATCATAATGCGCTAAAGATTAATAGCGAGGATTTAACAAGATACGTCAGCCGCGTCGCTACCGAGCAGTTTACCGACGTTGTTAAGGAGGTAGGACGCAAAAACGGCATTGAGGGTATCGACCACGACAGCGATATCGTTATTGCAGAATTTTTCGGCTACGGTATCACGGGCGTTGTTATGAGCTGGGCTAACAGAGGAATGAAGGAAAGTCCCGAGGTTATGACGGGAAGAATTCATAATCTTTTTGACGCCTGCAAAAAAGTGTTGATGAACATTTAGTTCGGCAAAAATAAAAAGTATTAATGGCGAAGCGTATTGCTTTGCCATTTTGTTTGTGATATTATAAAAAAAGATAGGAGGGGATTTCGTGAAAGAAAAAAAGCAAAAGAGCGAAAATCAGCATCCTAATAAAATAGGAATTAAGGAAGCGGCAGGCTATGCGCTCGGCGACGGCGGAAACCTGTTTGTGCTCACATACGTTTCGTCGTTCCTGAAGGTCTTTTACACCGACGTGTTGAAAATTGCAACAAACAAGGTTGCTACTCTGTTTCTTGTAACAAGGCTGTGGGACGCCGTAAACGACCCGCTCTGGGGCGCGATTGTTGCAAAAAGACCGCCTGCAAAGGACGGCAAATACAGGCCTTATTTAAAATGGATTGCAATACCCGTTGCACTCGCGCAGCTTATCTGCTTTTATGATATATCAAGGCATACCGACAATATGCTTGTGATTATGATATTCGCGTACGTTACGTATATCGGCTTCGGTATGCTTTATACGGGAATTAACGTTCCGTTCGGCTCACTTGCGTCCGTTATCACCGACGACCCCGAGGGAAGAACGCTGCTGTCAACCTTCCGTTCAATCGGCGGCGGCATCGGCGGCGCGGCGCCTCTGCTTCTTGCGCCGATAATTATTTATACTAAAAAAACTGACGCCGCAGGCAATACTTATAACGTTGTAGACGGCGGCGGAATGTTCAAGTTTGCGCTTGCGATGTGCATTTGCGCTATTGTGTTCTATTTTGCGTGCTACGCCACCACAAAGGAACGCGTAAAATCCGACCTTATCCCTAATATCAACGTAAAAGAAGCATACAAGGGTATGATAAAAAGCCGTCCGTTTATCGTGCTTGCCGTTACGGGCGTTTTAATCAGCGGACAGCTTCAGTTTGCGTCGCTCAATCAGTACCTTTACAAAAACTATTTCTGTAATACAAACCTTTCAATCCTCGGCTCGATAGCGCAGTATCTTCCTATGGCGCTTATGATACCCGTAACGCCTGTTCTCGTTAAGAAATTCGGCAAAAAGGAGCTTGCAGGCTTCGGCTCAATGTTTGCGGCAATCGCCGCAATCGCGTGCTATATTATTAAGCCAAAGCCAGATCAGCCGTGGATATTTATGCTCGTTCTCTTTATCATCGGCTTCGGCTATTCGTTCGTTTCTATCACGAACTGGGCAGTTGTCGCCGACGTTATCGACTATCAGTTTGTCAAAACGGGAATTAAGAGCGAAAGTACTATTTACGCCGTGTATACCTTTTGCCGCAAGGTCGGTCAGACCATCGCCGATTATGGCGGACTTATGCTTCTCAGTAAGGTCGGTTACGACGTTCAGCTTATGTCGAACGCGGGCTACGTAAACGGCGTATCAGAGGGAATACTGAAGGTCTGTACGATAATTCCCGCAATTACGTATACGCTTATCTGGCTGCTTTACCGCTTTGGCTATCCGCTTACAAAGGAAAAGCTTGAACCGATTTACGAAACGGTACAGAAGTCAAACGAAACAGTAACACAAAGCTAAAAACAAAACTGCCTTGCAAAATCAATTGCAAAGCAGTTTTTATTATTGTTATTCTATAATTGGCTCTATTTCCCAAAGTATCTCGCAGGTTTCCCATTTGTCAGAAACATACGATGATACTTTTATTTTTTTGTTTGGCTTAACATTTTCAATATACGGTTCATCTCTGCTGACCTTAGTTGAACCTTTGTAATAATCGATATAAAACCAAATATTATATGAATAGGTAGTTCCGTTTTTATAGGTGAAGTAATAATCATTATATCCATCAGTGTCAAATTGAATATTATCAAGTCTTGTGTTTAAATCCTTATCAATAGCATTGATTTCATCAGAGTATTTTCTCCAATATTCAGCTTTAGATATGTACGTAGTATATAATTCGTTATCGTCTTTTAACAAATCATAGTTTTCACAAAGCGTTTTTAATGCTTCAAATCTGTCTGCCATACCATCGTGCCACTTTATCTGATATTCCGAGTGCTCCAGTTTCAATGCTTCATTTTGCTTTTGTAAACCATCAACGTATTTTTTTGCCGAGGCTTTTATATCATCGTTGTAGTATTCTTTGTCTGGAAAATCTTTGAGTAAATTTAATTCATAGTTTACAAGTTCGTCATTTGACGTTTTGCCTTCATCGGCTTTTGCATTTCTCCATTCAACAGATTTTTTCAGAGTATCAAGAAAACTATAATCAGCAAGCTTATTCATTTGTATTTCGCGATTACATTTTTCTTTAAGTTCTTTTGCTTCTTTAGAATTAATGCCATCAAGTGTTTTTAAAGCGTTTTCATACTCCTTATTTGAAAACTGTTCGTTTGCATATCCGACAGAAGCGATTTGATTGTTGTTATTACATATAGGATTCCACGCAAATTTGCTTATTGTTTGGTAAGCTTTTTTATAATTCTCTTGTTCAATGTAAGTGCTTGCTTTACTGTTGCTGATAATCGGAAGCAATACACAGAGTATTAGAGCCATTGATAATACAGCTGCAGTAATAATTGCAATTATTTTTTTATTATTATTTTTTGATGCTTTTTCTTTGCTTAAGATTTCGCCGCAGTAAGGACATACTTTGAAACTTTGTTCGATTTCTTTGTTACATTTAGGACAATTCATCTTTATTACTCCTCATAAAACAATTTAAAAAGGTAAATATATTGTGTGTATGTGACTAAATACTCACCTATTCACTCAAAAAGTATAGCACAATATATAAAACTTGTAAAGGATTGTTTTTATGGGTAGAATTCGCTACATTACAAAAAATACTCCACGAAATTATATTGGAAACAATATAGTTCGATTAAGAGAAAAAATTGGAATGAGCCAATCTGATTTGGTTGCAAAGCTGAATTTAATTGGGTGTAATGTTGATAGATATACAATTTCGTCAATAGAAAACAATCATTCTTGTGATATTAATTTGCTTGCCGATATTAAGGAAGTTCTGTCTTGCTCTTGGGATGAACTCCTATCTACAAAGATAGATGAATAAAAACTGCCTTGCAAAATCAATTGCAAAGCAGTTTTTTATTATTGTATGAGCGCAGCTCTTAATATGTAATTCCATTAGTCGTGATGAACTTGGTACCCGTGTCGGCAATCTTCTTTATAAGGTCGAGGTCGTCGACTGCCCAGGTGGCTGTGTCAAGTCCTGCATCACGGCATTTTCTTACCATTTCGCAGTCGTTTTTGAGGTTCCTTTTGTCGTTGCCGTCAAAGCTGATACCGCAGTTGTCGAGCGTTTTCGCCTTCTTGATATCGCTGTTTTTTATGTCATAAACGAGGAAGAACAGCGGCGCGTCAGTAAGCTTACGAAGCTCAACGAGATTAACGAAATCAAACGCAATAAAGGTCGTATCTACGCCGAAGCGCTCCGCCATATCAACAAGCTCCTTCATATATGCCGCGCTGCGGTCGTACTTGATTTCAACAACGGCGTGCATATTATATTTTTTGCACATTTCATAGAATTCCTCGAGTCTTGCAAACTTTAGGTCGGGATATTCAGCAATGTTATGACCTGACTTGTATGTCAGCTTCATTAATTCCTCATAAGTGCATTTTTCGGGATTTTTCACGTCGCCCATCATACGGTATGTGTACGGGTCGTGATGAAGCACCCATACGCCGTCCTTCGTCCTGTAAACGTCGCACTCTGCGCCCCAGTAGCCTGCTTCGCCTGCTTTGACGTAAGCGGGAACGGTGTTTTCGGGCGCAACTGCACGAAAGCCCCTGTGTGCAATCAGCTTAAGGTCCATATCCTCAAGCACGCTTCCCTTGATAGAAAGCACGGGATAATCGGTGAGCTGGAAGTAATTATGTAGCCATATCGCCTGTGCCACGAGCTTATAAATTCCGTAGCCGCCAGCAACGCCGAGCGCCGAAAGCATTCCGATTTTTATTTTTTTGTTCATAATAACACCTCGATGTTATTCGTTATTTGTCGTTTATAATTATAAATCTTTTTTTGACAAATTTCAATACCTGAAAGTATTTTTACTTATAATATTGTAAATTCTGTTAATTTGTGTTATTATATCTTTTAACAGACAATTAGTGAGGAATGTATGGAATTCAGATACGATTTTGAATATTTAGTTCATCTGATATACTGCGCTCTGAATGACGCTCAGCCAGAGGAAAAGCCAGACGACGTGTCGTTTGACGACGTTTTTCTTCTCGGCAAGGAGCACGAGGTCGGAAATATCGCTTTTCTCAGCGTGCAGAAGCTAAATAATAAGCCGAGCGAGGAGTTATATAACGAGTGGCAGGTGTTCTACTATCACTCTATTCAGCGAAATGCGCGTCAGCTTGCTGAATATAACGCGCTGACAAAGCTTCTCAGCGACAACAAAATCCGCTGGACAGAGGCGCAGGGAACTATTACTAAGAAGTATTATCCCTTGCCCGAATGGCGAATGATGAGCGACATTGACCTGCTTGTCGATGTTGAAAATCTTGACAAAATCAGCGCCCTTATGAGCTCGCTCGGACACAAGGTGCTTGATTATTCGGAAAATGAGCTTAACGTGTTTCCCGAAAAGGGAACGGAAATTGAGTTTCACACCGAGTTTTTTACCGAGTTTTACAAGGGCAGCTTTGAACGCTACAGCGGCGCGATAAATCATCCGTTTGAACACGCCGTGCCCGATGAAGAAAACGAGTATAAATGGGTGCTTGACGACACGTATTATTATCTTTATTCTCTGCTTCACACGATAAAGCATTTTGAGTATGCAGGCTGCGGAATACGCAGAATTCTTGACCTTTATATTCTCAAAAATAAGCTTGAAGATAAGGTTGATATGGATTATATCAGCGCAAAGCTTGATGAATTTGATTTTACGCCGCTTTACGAAAAGCTCCTTCAGCTTGAAGCGTACTGGTTTGAGGGCAAAGAGCCTGAATGCGACCTTACGGAAACTGTCAAGGACATTATTATGAGCGGCAATCACGGCGTAGAGGATATACATCTTCGAAACGCACTCCGACGGGATTCTGAGGACGGTATCAACAAAGCTAAACGGCGCAGAATTCGCGAATTCCTGTTCCCGCCGATTGAGCATATTTATGAGGGACATCCTGAGTATAAGGAAAAGGGCTATTCGCTCTTTAAGTGCAGATTATACAGAGCTCTCGAAAATCTCAAGCCGTCGGAAATCAAGCGTATGATTAACTATTTTATAAGAATTAAGAAATCTAAATAAAGGGTAAAATTATGGCAAATAAGGAACCTAAAAAGTCAAAATATTTCCGCGACAGCGACGACAAGCCTTCGTCAAAGTATATACGAAAAGAGGGCGAGGAAAGAAAAAGAAAGTACTTCAAGACTGACGCTGACCGCGAAGCTGATATGAATAAAAGGCAGAACAATTCTCAGCTTCGCTCCTCATATCATAAAAATGCAGGCGCGTCTAATCTTGAAAACCGTATTAGCGCGCAGAAAGACAAGAAGGAACAAGCAAAGGGCAAGCTTCCTCAGGAGGTTACAAGCCTTGAGGAGATAAACGCCGAGCGCAAGGGCGACCACGCCGCTATTTTCACTAAAGAAAAGGCGGACAAACGCGCAAAAAAGTATTATCGCGAAGCTGAAAATGCACCAGATGATAACAGACGCGCAACACAGATTGTCAGAACGGGACTTATTATTCTCGCTCTGCTTGTCGTTGCAATTATTTTCAATTTGTTCCAGGTAGGACAGAACGATATACATTATCTTCCGTCGTTTATTTCGGTTGAGTTTTCGGCAATTCCAGAATTTATCGCCGCGCTGGCTTACGGCCCGATTGTCGGCGTAATTATTGCGCTTGTCAAAAACGTATTACATATGATTATGAATCAGCCGAGCTTTATTTCGGAGGTTCAGAATTTCGTGCTCGATTCGTTTTACATCTTTGTCGGCGGTTTCCTTTATACGCGCAGAATGTTTAACTTCAAGCCGAACAAGTATATCCAGAAAAAAGGCAAGCACGGCAGGGATTTGCGCGCAAAAAGAATATTCAACTCAGGCTGTATAGGTACTGTTGCAACAACGATTGTGACGTTCTTTATTACAAGATATTTTTCATATCCGCTTCTTTTCAGAATGTTTGCGAATAACGGTTATACGGACGAGGCTCTGCTCGCCGCTTATCAGGAATCGCTCGATATGATTAACGCCGACCTTCCCGAGGCGCTCAGACTGTTTACGAGCGTTGATAACTCCGTTTCAAAATCAATTCTGCTTTTCAACGTTCCGCTTACGTTTATCAAATTTTTCTTTATCACGATAATCGTAGCTCTGCTTTATCCGCCGATAAGCGACTTTTTGCATTATCGCGTAAGGAGTAAGCACAGCCATCATAGCAGCAGTCGCCATAGTGGCTCCCATCACAGTAGCACCCATCGTAGTGGCAGCCACCATAGTAGCGGCAATCACAGCAGTAGTCATCACAGCAGTCACCACAGCAGCAGTCAGACAAAATAACGGCATATATGCTTAAAAGACCGACAGGCAAGGCGATTTTAGTACGAACCTTCGTTATCGTACCTTACCTTAAGTCGGTCTTTTATAATATACTGTTTACTTTTTCAGCTTGTTTTGTTATAATACAGGGCGGAGGACGTCTTATGTTTAAGTTTACAGCAAGAATTGCAGAGCTTAATATCGAAATGAACTGTAATTACGGCTTTACGCGCGACTTTTGCCGCGATTACCTCACGGACGACGGCGCGCCCGATTTTTCAATCAGCGTAACAGAGGAGAATATCGACAGGGAGATTGAAATATCGCCCTATAATCCCTCAAGACCGTACGCCGAAAGCATATGTGCGTACCGCGAGGTTGCCGAAAAGCTGCCGTATTACGACAGGCTTGTTTTCCACGGTGCAGTAATTTCTTATGACAATTGCGGCTATATTTTTACGGCGCCGAGCGGAACGGGCAAAACTACTCATATAAGGCTCTGGCACAAGTATATCGGCGGCGTTGACGTCGTTAACGGCGACAAGCCGATACTTCATATAACGGAAAACAAGGTTAATGCATATGCTACTCCATACGCAGGTAAGGAGGGTTATCAGAACCACTCTCTTATTGAGCTTAAGGGCATATGTCTTATTGAGCAGGCAAAGGAAAACAGTATCGAGAGAATTGAGGTTTCCGACTGCCTGTCACGCATTATGTCACAGATATATAAGCCCTACGACGCTGTTGCTACGGTGAAAACGCTTGAGCTTCTTGATAAATTACTCAGAAATATTCCCGTTTATCTTCTCAAATGTAATATGGAGGAGGACGCGGTTAAGTGCTCGTTTGAAGCATTAACACAACAAAGCTATGACGAAAGGAAGATGCCCGATGAAAATTAAAGACGGATTTGTAAAATGCAAGGTCGGCGAGGATTACCTCGTTGTTACGACAGGCAATCTCAGCAAGGAAAACAATATAATGATTGAGCTTAACGAAACGTCAAGCGATATATGGGATTGTATCGTAAAGGGTATGGACGTTGAGCAGATTGCAAATAAGCTCAGCGAAAAGTATGAAATACCGTTTGACAAGGCTAAAGCTGACACAGAAAAGCTTATTGAAAATATGAAAAACGCAGGAATATTTGAATAATTCAGATTGCGTTAAAGTATCGTAATACCACGTCTGTAAGCCGTTTCAAAAGAGGCGGCTTTTTTCTTTTTGCTCTGATAATCGATGCGGCAAGCAGGCACGACAGCACAGAAAGAAAAGCGTACGAAGAATAAATGATATACTCTTTTGCTCGGCTTGACGCGATTAAAAACTGCGACAAATCGCTTCGCGCAAAAATCAGAATTACTGCGCACATACAAATAAGAAATGCGAGGAAAAGCGGCGCTGAGCTTTTGTTGTACATCAGCATTACAGCGATTCCTGCTTCTATCATCAAAAGCGACAGAAGGGCTTTGATTGCAGTGCTTTCGCGGCTCAGCAGAGTAAAAAGATAATCGTTGTTATCCGCAATATAAACGGGAGCCTTTACCTTTCCAGTTTTGTTTTTTATCGGCGTCAGCATTAGCTGAATTGTGCCGTTTTTGCAAACGTCGCCTACGGGTATAAGCGTTATTCTTTCGCCCCTGTATTCGCTGTCGCGCCCCTTTGAGTCGTACAGAATTTTTCCTTCTGTATATGCAAAAATCTTTAAGTTTTCGGATTTGATAATTATGTACTTGTCCGTGCAGTCGTATTCTGGATTTGCGCTCAGCGTAAGAGCGTTTGTTATTTTCTCGTCTGGTATCATATGACGTCTGCCGTTTTGCGCGTACCATTTTGAAATTACGGCGTGCGCTGGCCGCGACTCAAAACGAAAGCCGTTGCCGCCTCTGACAGCAAAGAAGCAGAGCGCGCAAAGCACAAGCGCCGCAAAAACAAAAACCATATAATTCGTTTGTTTTATTTATACCACCTCAAAGTAAATATATGTTGATTATCTATTGATTTATTACATAAATTGTGATATATTTAAAATGAAGTATTTTAGTTATAATCAGGTGATATATTATGAAAAAAACGAGAAGGAGAATAATATCTGCGATATTTGCTTTAGCGTTGCTGTTTACCTCGCTTATTCCTGTGGATATGAGCGTCGTTTTTGCGGCAACCTCGGGCTCGTGCGGAACTAATGCGACGTGGTCGTATAACACGACTACAAAAACGCTTACCATATCAGGTACGGGCGCAACTAAGGACTACCGCGACACGACAAATAAGCTTCTCGGTACCGAAAAGGCGCCGTGGATTGAATACAAATCGCTGATTGAAAACGTTGTTGTTGAATCGGGTATTACCGAAATCGGTGACTATGCGTTCTTTGAGTGTACAGCGCTCACAAGTGTTTCGCTTCCGACCACGCTTACTAAGCTTGACGGCTGGGGCGGAGCTGTGGGCAACGTTGACAAGACCTACGGCTGTTTCCAGTCGTGTACGGCTCTTCAGAGCATTGAGCTTCCAGGAAGTCTTACGGAAATTGAGCCGTATGTTTTCAATGGATGCTCGGCACTCAAGAATATTGTTATCCCGAATAACGTTACTACTATCGGTAAGTACGCGTTCTTCGATTGCTCGGCACTTGAACGCGTTACCTTTGGCGTCAGCCTTACTTCACTCGGCGAAAACGCTTTCCGTAATGCAGGCGTAAAGAGAGTTAACTGGAACGATAATCTTACCTCGCTTCCTACGGGCGCGTTCTTTAACTGCGGCTTTGTAGAAATCAGCATCCCCGAAACGATTACAAGCATTGGACAGCAGGCGTTCAAGAACAATACGTTCCTGAGAACAATTACGGTTAACAACGCTAACACGACTTTTAACGGTAACGTCTGCGAGGGCTCAAATCAGTCGATTACGGTGCGCGGCCATTCATCCTCAACGGCTCAGGCTTTTGCCGAGCAGTACGAATACGCTTTTGAATCGCTTGACGCGTGCGCTCATACAAATACTCATACTGTAAGGTCAAAGGAGCCTACCTGCGACGAAGAGGGCATAGACCAGGTTATCTGCGACGACTGCGGCGAGGTTGTAAGGGAGCTTCCTGTTGACGCTCTCGGACACGAATGGGGCGACCCAGTTGAAACTGTCGACGAAACGACGAAAAACGGTCACGTTTTCAACGCTTACGTTTGCTCAGTTTGCGGCGCAACGAAGGAAGAGGTTGTTCATCAGCTTGCCGCAAATATTGATTTAGAAAATCTCAGCTCAGGCGGAGTTACTCTTGACCCGTCGGTAATTGACGGAACTGTTTACGTCTGGATTCCAGGCTATTATTCGTCAACTGTTATAAGAAATGCGACCTGCACCGAAACGGGACTTGAAAGATATCATTGTACCGTTGACGGCTGTGACAAAACGGAAACGCATATTGTTCGCGCTCATCATACGGTTACAAACTGGACCGTTACAAAGGCGCCGACCTGTACCGAAGAGGGTACAAGGACGGGCAGATGCGACAATTGCGGCGAAAATGTTACCGAAACTGTAGCGACAACGGGACACTCCTATGATATGGATAACCCCGACGAAATCTGGGACGAGGAGGCAGACGGCCATACCCATAAGCTTTATATCTGCCAGAACTGCGGCGAACAGATAGAAGAATACGTTCACAACGAGTGGATTGACGGCTATTACACACCGATGTCGACCTCTTATGACAACTGTCAGCTTCCAGGCGTTGAGCTTGATACCTGCGATTTGTGCGGCGCAAGAAGAACTGTAGAAATACCTGCGCGCGGCGACCACGATTATTACGAAACCTCGCGCACCGAGCCGAACTGTACTCAGCGCGGAAGAATATATCTTGCGTGTCACAACTGCTCGTTTACTACCGTTCAGTATATTGACGCACTCGGTCACGACTTCCAGATTGATGATGAAAATACCACGGCGGCAACGTGTACTCAGAGCGGTACTAACTTCTACAGATGCTCACGCTGCTCTGCTTCAAAATCCGAAACGGTAGCTGCGCTCGGACACCAGCCACAGGAGGGCACGTGGGTTGTTGACACTCAGCCGACCTGTACAAAAACGGGTACGGGACGCGGCTACTGCGAACGCTGTGAGCAGAGCTATACTGCTACTATTGACGCGCTCGGTCACGACTATGAGGCGATTGAAACGGACCTGACGGACGAGGGCAAGCCTGGTCACGTTCTTTCGGTTAATCAGTGTACAAGGTGTAATGCGCGTGAAACGGGCGAGGTTGTTCACAAGGACTGGACCGAGGGTAATTATACCGTTACTGCGACTACTCCTGCGACCTGCACAGTCGGCAGTAATGAAATCAGACAATGTACAATTTGTAATACTATAAAAACCGTTGAGGTTGAGCCTGCGCTCGGTCACAGATGGGCGTATACTGGCTCGTTTTCAAGCTCCGTGCTGACTAACAGCGAAGCAATCGGAAATATCTCGCTTCCGACTCTGCCGAACGGCAGCAGTATTCAGATTCCTGACGTTAACTCAGACCCTGTTGAAGTTCCGTTTACGGGCGAGGTTACCGCAGAGGGCGTTGAATTCCGCTGTATCCATTGTGCGCGCACAACCGTCAAATCTATGGACGAGATTAAGGCGCTGTGGACGTTCGACGTGCTTAATACCGAGCCACAGAGAAGCGCACCTGTAACTTATAACGAGGGCGAAGAGAACGAAGAAACCGTTGAAACAAATCTGACGTCGTATCTCGATATGAACTGCGACGGCATTATCAACGGCAAGGACTATGCATATATCAAGCAGCTTTACGCTCAGCAGAAGGAGCTTGAAGCTCAGCAGCCTGAACAGAGCGAAAGCGAATAATTGGAATATTTTGAGAGAGGGTTTGAATACCCTCTCTTTTTTTACCGTTTTGTAACTTATTTTTTAGCTTTAAATCTTTACTTTGCGCGTATTTTATATTATTATATTAATAATATGAATGGAGGGATACTTATGAGTATTGCTTATAAAAGAATTTTACTTAAGCTCAGCGGCGAGGTGCTTGCTGGCGATGAGGGCAAAGGCATTAACAACGATACTGTCAGCAAAATCTGCCGTTCTGTCAAGAAGGTTGCAGATATGGGCGTTGACATCGGAATTGTAGTCGGCGGCGGAAACTTCTGGCGCGGACGTTCAAGCGAGCATATGGACAGGACGAGAGCCGACCATATCGGTATGCTTGCAACTGCGATGAACTCGCTTGCACTTTGCGACGCGCTCGAACAGCTCGGCGCAGACGTCAGAGTACAGACGGCTATCGAAATGCGCCAGATTGCTGAGCCGTATATCCGCAACAGAGCAATCCGTCATTTTGAAAAGGGCAGAATTGTTATTTTCGGCTGCGGCACGGGCTCGCCGTTCTTCTCAACAGATACGGCTGCCGCGCTCAGAAGCGTAGAGATTAACGCCGACGCACTTCTCAAAGCAACTAATGTCGACGGCGTATACGACAAGGACCCGAACAAATTTGACGACGCTGTCAAGTTTGATAACGTAACCTTCCAGGAGGTTATTACACGCGACCTCAAGGTTATGGACTCAACGGCGTTCTCGCTTTGTAAGGATAACGATATGCCGATTATTGTATTCAATCTTGACGACCCCGAAAATATCGTCAGAGTAGTAAGCGGCGAAACTATCGGTACAACTGTAAAAAACTAATTGATATATCTAAGGAGAAAATTTATGGAAACTGTTTTTGAAAACACTAAAAAGAGAATGGAAAAATGCCTCGACTCACTCGAAAGAGATTATGATACCGTAAGAGCAGGCAGAGCAAACCCGAATATACTCAACAACGTTGTAGTTGAGTATTACGGCACACCGACTCCGCTCAATCAGATGGCTGCCGTTTCCGCTCCTGAGCCAAGACTTCTTGTAGTTCAGCCGTGGGACGCAGGCACTCTTAAGGATATCGAAAAGGCAATCAATGTGGCTGATATCGGCATTAACCCCCAGAACGACGGCAAGGTTATCCGCCTTTCCTTCCCACAGATGACAGAGGAGGACAGAAAGCGCCTTGTTAAAGAGGTTTCCAAAAGAGCCGAGGAGGCTAAGGTTGCCGTAAGAAATATTCGCCGCGATTCTATGGACGACATCAAAAAGCTCAAGAAGGATAACGAAATCACCGAGGATGACCAGAAGGACGGCGAAAAGAAGCTTCAGGATATCACCGACAAGTATATCAAGAGCGTTGATGAAATGGAAAGTAAGAAAGAGGACGAAATCCTTTCAATTTAATTACAGTTTATTTGGGCGACTCAAGTCGCCCTATAACTCTTTTTAAGGAGATAGCATAATGGCACTTTTTTCCAAAAAAGAAGATAAAATACGTACCTCGTTTGAGGTGCTTCCTACGCATCTTGGAATAATTATGGACGGAAACGGCAGATGGGCAAAAAAGCGCGGACTGCCTCGCTCGGCAGGACACAAGGCAGGCGCAAACGTGTTCAGGACTATATCCGACGAATGCGCTAACCTCGGTATAAAGTACGTTACATTTTACGCCTTTTCAACTGAAAACTGGAAGCGCCCAAAGGAAGAGGTCGACGCGCTGATGCAGCTGTTTAAGGAGTATCTGCTCGAAGCGAAGGCTGATATGGCAAAGGCAAAAAACAGCAAAATCGAATTCATCGGTGAGCGCGACGGAATTTCACAGGAGCTTCTTGACCTTATGGACGAGGCTGAGGCTGAAACTGCGGCTCACACGGGTACTACCGTTTATCTCGCTGTGAACTACGGCGGCAGACAGGAAATTGTAAGCGCCGTAAACAAGCTGATAAGCGAGGGCAGGGAAAATGTAACCGAGCAGGACATCAGCGACAGCATTTACACATATCCCGAATGTGATATGATTATCAGACCGTCGGGCGAACAAAGGCTTTCAAACTTCCTTTTGTGGCAGGCGGCATACAGTGAATTCTGGTACAGCGATGTGCTGTGGCCCGACTTCAAGAAGGAAGATTTATATAAGGCGCTGACCGATTTTGAAAACAGAAACCGCCGCTTCGGAGCATAAAGGAGAAAAGATATGAAACAGAGAGTTTTAACCGCTGCCGCGCTGCTTGTGCTGCTTGCGCTTGTTGTATGGCAGATTTACACACCCGTATTTATTGCAGTTATCGCAATTTTTTCTGCGATTGCAGCAGGCGAGATTATGAGATGCGCCAAAGTAAGCAATAAGTTTTTGCTTGTTGTCGGCGTAATTGCGGCGTTTATCGTTCCGCTTTTTTCGAGCGAAAGCATTTTTGAGCCGATTATCCCGACCTATACATACCTGAAGTTTATGACTGCTGTGCCGAAATCGGCGTACGTGATTGTCGTTGTAATTGCGTACTTCCTCGCTATGCTTAAGGATTACGAGCATACGAAGTTCGAGGACGTTGCTATTACTATCGTTGCAAGTCTGCTTGTTCCGAGCGGCTTTGCTATGTTCGGCGTGCTTCGCGACACAACGGGCTACGGTAACCAGATTGGCATTTACCTTATTTTCTTCGGACTTATTACTGCGCTTGGCACCGACGTCGGCGCACAGCTCGGCGGAATGAAGTTCGGCAAGACGAAAATGTCGCCGAAGATTTCACCGAAGAAAACTATCGAGGGCGCAGTTTGCGGAATTATTTTCGGTCTTATTCTCAACGCCGTTGCAATTCTGCTTTACAACAAGCTTTCCGATTTCGGACTTACGACGAAGCAGATTACAATACTGCTTGCGGCTGAGCCGTTTATCGCATTTTTAGGTATGATGGGCGACCTTACGGCTTCTGTGCTAAAAAGGAATTTCGACGTCAAGGATTTCGGTAAAATATTCCCTGGACACGGCGGCGTTATGGACAGATTTGATTCGTCACTGTTTACAATCCCGCTTACGTTCGTAGTATCAATTTTCTTAGTAGGTTAAGCATATGACAAAGAACATTTCACTTCTTGGCTCAACTGGCTCTATCGGCACCCAGTCGCTTGACGTGTGCCGTATGCATGGCTACGGCGTAAAATGCCTTACTGCCCAGTCGAACGTCAAGATTATCGAACAGCAAATTCGCGAATTCAAGCCTGAGCTTGTATGTATGATGAACGAGGACGCGGCAAAGGAGCTGAAAGCAAAAATTGCCGATACAAACACAAGAGTCGTTGCAGGAATGCAGGGGCTTATCGAATGTGCGACTTATGACGGCGCAGACACCGTGCTCAATTCAGTTGTCGGTATGGTAGGACTTCAGCCGACGCTCGAAGCAATCAAGGCAAAAAAGACAATCGCCCTTGCAAACAAGGAAACTCTTGTTGCGGGCGGTCATCTTGTAACTAATCTTGCAAAGGAAAACGGCGTGGATATTCTTCCCGTCGACAGCGAGCATTCGGCTATATTTCAGTCGCTTCAGGGCTGTCCCGAAAAGAAAGCCGTCAAAAAAATTATTCTCACAGCTTCTGGCGGACCGTTTTTCGGAAAAACAGCTTCCGAGCTTGAAAACGTAACGGCAGCCGACGCGCTCAAGCATCCCAACTGGGATATGGGCGCAAAAATCACCATCGACTCTGCCACAATGATGAACAAGGGACTTGAGTTCATCGAGGCAAAGTGGCTGTTTGATATGCCTAACGAGGATATAGAAATCGTCGTTCACCGCGAATCTGTGCTTCATTCGGCAATCGTTTATCAGGACAATTCGATGATTGCTCAGCTCGGCGTTCCCGATATGAGAATTCCTATTCAGTACGCGCTGACTTATCCCGAACGCAAGCCGAGTCCCGTAAAGGCGCTCAGCCTTGCCGATTACGGCAAGCTCACCTTCTTTGAGCCCGATTACGAAACCATCAGGTGCATTAACGTTTGCAAGGAAGCTATTGAGCTCGGCGGACTTCATCCCGCTGCCGCAAACGGCGCAAATGAGGAAAGCGTCAGATTATTCCTTGACGGTAAAATTAAGTTCAGCGATATTGCATATCTTAATAACGAGGCGATGAAAAACGCGCCTGAGATTATCAACTTCACGCTTGCTGACGTATTAAGCGCAGACAAAGCGGCAAGGGAGTTTGTTTTGGAGACGGTTAAGTGTTAACAAATATCTGGAATACTGCATACCCGATAATAATTGCAATACTGTTTTTTGAATTTATTATCATAATTCACGAGGGCGGACATTTTGCCGCTGCGCGTATGTGTGGCGTTAAGGTCAACGAGTTTTCTATCGGTATGGGTCCTAAGCTCTTTCAGTTTCAGAAGGGCGACATAAAGTATTCGCTTCGCCTTATTCTCTTCGGCGGCTACTGCGCTATGGAGGGCGAGGACGAGGACAGCGACGACGAAAACGCTTTTTCAAACAAGAAGGTAATACAGCGAATATTTATCGTTATCGCAGGCGCGCTTATGAACCTTCTGCTCGGCGTAATAATTGTTGCGATTATCGTCTGCTCACAGAATTTAATCGGTACGCCGCAAATTGCAAAGTTCGACAAGAACGCTGTCAGCGCCGAAACTCTGCAGCAGGGCGATACGATTAAATCCATCGACGGTATGCGCGTTTACTGCGCTAACGATGTCACAACAGGACTTACAAGAAGCACCGACAGCACGCTTGACGTTGTAGTGCTCCGTGACGGAAAAGAGCAAAAGCTTTCCGTAAAATTTGATACCGAGGAGTATGAGGGACACGAATACATCAAGATGGATTTCTGGCTCTACGGCGTAAAGAAAAACGTTTCGAACGTTATTAAGGAAACCTTTATGCAGTGGATGTCATACGCCCGTATGGTATTCCTGTCGCTTCACGATATTATCGTCGGCAAGTTCGGTGTACGTGACCTCAGCGGACCTGTAGGAGCCGTTGACATCGTGTCAAAGGCAGTCAAAATCGGAAGCGTGTCGCTGTTAAGAATAATGGCGCTGCTGACAATAAACGTCGGACTGTTTAACCTTTTCCCAATACCTGCGCTTGACGGCTGGAGATTGTTTTTGCTGATGTTCGAGGGCATATTCAGGCGTAAGCTTCCGTCAAAATGGGAGTGGGCAATCAACGGTGCAGGACTCATTCTGCTTCTCGGACTTATGACGCTGATTACGTTTTCAGACATTTCAAAACTGATTAAATAGAATTGAGAATGTAGAATGTAGAATTTTTGGTGGACTACGTCCACACCTGATTGTAGTTTGGTGAAATTATGGAAAATATTATTGAAGAAAAATCGTTGAATTTTGCAATTCGCATAGTTAACCTTTATAAATTCCTTGTGTTTGAAAAAAAGGAACAGGTGCTATCAAAACAGATACTAAAATCAGGCACAAGTATTGGCGCTAATATTGCAGAAGCACAAGATGCACAATCAAAGAATGATTTTATTTCAAAGATGAGTATTGCGCTTAAAGAGGCTAATGAAACAAAATATTGGCTAAAATTGTTGCTCGACGGTGAATATAGTTCTCATGAACAGTTTGATTCTTTTTTTGACTATGCCTGTGAATTG
>JAFWKC010000063.1 GCA_017514345.1 Eubacterium sp. | reverse complement strand
CAAGGGCGATCTTTTATAAAATCAAGCATAGTTTTAAAAAAACTGTCATCAAAGCATTTATTAAGGTACAACTGCTTAATTATATCTCCATCTAAGGTAATATTCTTTATTCTATTCTTTAATTTGCCTTGTTCAGCTTTCGGAAAGCTTTGAATTATATCCTCTTTAATTGCTTTTTCATATTCTGGTTGTTTTTTTATGAAATAGTTAATATTTTCAGGAACGCGGACTAACTGAGCTGTAATTATTTTTCCCAGTACATCTTTTTCTTCTTCAGAAATGATTTTTGAACCAGTTGGAGAAAGCATTATTTTACAAATAATATTCTCTAGGGGCTTACCACATAATACATCAAACTCTCTGTTCAAAAAATGTTCCCAATATTTTGGATCTTCTTTATCTTCAACGTCATAAAAATTTTCTTGATATCCAACATCTTTTGTCGGCCGGGTGAAAAACTTAGCTTTACCGTCTTTGATTATTCGCACGCCAATTACAGGAACACCATTTTTGTTAAATGTAAAACGATCAAGATATCTTTTTGGAACTATATGTTGTTTTTCATATTGTTTAGCCATTAGCAATTAAAAACTCAACTTCACTTTTTATTAGAAAGGTACTTCATTAAAACCATTATTGAAATAATTATACCATATCAAAAGATTAAAGGCAACGAATTTACTTCGCTGCCTTCTTTTTACGCCATCTTGGACAGTTCTTCTTTTTCGTTCGCGTAGTCGGCGAGGCGTTTGCGGTTTTGCTCAAACACTTCGTCTACCATATGCGCGTAAATCTTTGCCGTTACGGAAATGTCGCTGTGCCCCATCAGTTCCTTTGCAACGTTCAGCGGCACGCCTGCCGCCTGGCAGTCGGTGCAGAACGTATGGCGCAGCAGATACGGCTCAAGGTCGTGAGCTAGCACGCTTTCCACAATCTGATTGCGGTACACCTTCGCGCCGTTCGCAATATCCATTTCGCGGCAGAAATTATGCCAGGAGTGGTAGAAGGCGTTGGTGTCAAGCGGCTTGTTGTAATCCTTGAACTTGACGAACACGTATTCGTCGTTTTGACCCTTGAGTTTATGTTCCAGCAGCGCAACGCGCAACTGATTAGGTATCGGAATTTTTCTTCCCGTTCCGGCTTTCGTTTTGGATTTTCCGACGGTCAGAATCCCGTTCTCAAAATCAACCCAGTCCCATTTCATCCGCCTGATTTCTACGGGTCGCAGTCCGCAGTAGAGCATAGTGAGCACCATTGCGCCTGCGTAATGAGTTTTCGCCGTTTCAAGAATCATCATGCGTTCCTCGTCGGTAATAGGGCGGCGATGTCCCTCGGTAACCATCGGGAGCACGATATCTTCGGCGGGGTTGTCGGGAATCAGTTTCTGCTTGACTGCTCTTCGCATTATCCTGCGAAGAGTCATTCGCAGTTTCTTGACAAACACGTCGGAGTAACCTTTGTAATTGTTCAGGAAGCGCTGGCAGTCGTCCTCGGTGATATCGCAGAGTTTGAAGTCGCCGAAGTACGGAATGATATGCGTGTAAACATATCCGCGGTAATTATCTTTATTTACCTTGCTGCAGTTCGCGTCTTTGATGGTAAGGTTATACCAGTTGTCAGCGAACTTTCCGAACTTCATATCGGGGAACACGCCTCTGTGTTTGCGGTCCTCCTGTTCAACGTAATACTGTGCTATTTTTTCATCGAGTCTGCGTCGGCATTCCTTTGCGGATTTTTTAGACCTTGCGGTCAGCACGTCGTATCCGCCGTTCTCATTTTTAATGCGCTTTGTCATACGGTAAGTCAGGAAGTTTCCGTCCTTATCATAGAGCGCGTACGGTTTCTTTTCCGACAAGATATCACATCCTTCCTGCCCTGCGGCAAGCTAAACAATACCACAGAGACTTTGATATATCCAGACATTTTTTCACTATTTCAGAGAATAAAAATACTCCAGAATATCAATGATATAATACTTGCGGACCCCTCCATGAGTAACCGGCGTGAGGTGCTTGCATACGTCGCGCGCGGTATCCTTGCAGATACCGAACAGCGTACAGATTTCCTTCGCGTTGAAGAAATACTTTCCTTCCTGTGAACTGATCTGATTGGCGATTCTCTTAATCTCAGAAGAATCTTTTTTCAAATTTGTCGTCTCCTTTTCAATGTCTTTAATAGACACCGATACGGCAAAATCGCGATAAAGTAGCTATGGAATACATAATGGAATACGCTTAAAGCCTTACACCGTCTGCAAAGCAGCCACTCACGACCACCAAAACGGAATACACTCGCCAAAAGCGGCATACCCCGAACGGCGTTGCCGTACGGTGTGAAACGGGCGAAAACCGCCGAGAGCGGAATACGCCCTTTATCCTGCTTGATTTTAGTATGTGGCTAAAATCCGTCAATCATCAAAATGATCGCGTATAACGGTGTAGAGATTACTCAGCTGAACGCCGTTAAGGTATCGGCTTGCGATGTTAACAAAGCCCATATCTTTAAGCGAATGCAACGCCTTTCTGCACGTGTTTTTACACATATGGCAGTTCCTGGCAATGCCGCTCACGGACCAGTAACTCGTATCCTCAACCTTGTCTCTCGCGCTGACAAGTAAAGCATAGACGATAAATTCATTTGGCGTCAAACCTTGATGGAAAATATTATTCGGCAACGAGAAATAGTTCGGTCTCGGCTTTGGCTGTTGGGCATGAGAATTCTTTGACATCATTCTCACCTCCTTATTATAGTTCGCCCGCCTCTGCCACGCTCTGCTCCAATAAAAAAATCCGAGCGCTGAAACACAACTTTGTTTTTGCACAGACTACTCCCATAGTACAGGAACAGTTATCGCAAAGTTAAGCCGTGAATCAATGCTCAGACGATATCGCCGCATCGGAACACACCGATTGCCAATCGGATAATAACTCAATAGAAGTCTATGAACTATTAAGCGCGCAGTCATATTCATTACAAATAAAACGGGCTGATGTAATGAGACCTCGCTGCCAATTTTCCGTATTCAGTTTGTAGCGTAATTATAACACACACATGTTCGAATGTCAATAGTTTTTAGAACGCAGGTTCTAAAAACTAACCCCGTCCAGCTTTCTAAACGAACGGGATTTTTAAAATATTATTTTGTATAAAGCTCTATCGCCTGCGAAACAAATTCAGCAGTACCGTCTCCAGCAAAGGTGTTAATGTTTGTTTTGAATTCAGCGTCGGCAACGTACATTTTGCCAAGTCCTGCAAGTATTTCATCGGTGCAGTTATAGAAATTATCGGTAATGTAGCGCTGCAGTTTTGCAACCAGCGCCTGCGCAGCATCATCAGAAGGCGAGCAATTAAGCGAAGCAAATTCAGCAAAGATATTCATCAATCCGTCCTGAATGCTTTTGCTCTCCGTGTCGCTCCTGCCACTGCTTTTCTCTTTGTATTCCTTGTAAGCGTCAGTCGCACCCCAGCGCTCTTCCGCCTGCTTTTCTTGTTCCTCGTTGTCTTTTTTCATTTGGCACCCCTCGTTTCAAATGAAATTTTCAATCAGTTAGGTTCTCGATTATCATATAAGATTATTGTACCATAATCGCTCATTATAAACTATTGTTTTAAAAGCTGTTTATGGTAAGACGTTAGTGTAATTGGAGCTCCTTTTTTTTCCATTAATCTATCATATTCTTCTTTACTGAGTGTTTTTGTTTGTCCAAGTCCTAATGATTTTCCGAATATATATTCAACAATATAATATAACTTTTCTCCTTTTACTGATACACAATCCAAAACGAGATAACAAATATGGTATTTGTGATATTTGAAATATTCATTGTTCAGAATGTCATTTGGTACGCCAAAGTACGCCTGTTTTGTTTGTTTAAATTCGAGATACGTTTTATACTCCATATCAGAAAACACAGAGTTAATCTCTGATTTAATTAATCTGTTGTTATTAACGCTATATAATGATATTGGATTTACGCGTACGGGAATATGATCGTTTGTATTTTGCACGGAAAAAAACACATAGTTAAACCGAGTGAATTCAGCTTTACTAAACCTATTGTTTTCGCCGCTATAGTGATGATATTTAAAATCGTTTTTATCAATCTTATCCTCGCTATATGGAACAAAAAATCCATTTTTAATATCTTCATCGGCCAAGATATCAATGTCAATACATATCTTATCCTCGAGCTCTTTAATTCTTTGCATACTTAGAGTATTATAAAAAACAAGAAGACCTAAAAACGAAGAACCAATATATGTAAAAATGCCAGCAATAATACTACCCCAAGCTCCTGTATCGCTTAATTTGTTACGGAAAACAATAGAAAAAACGATTATGGGTAAAGCCATAATTGACACCAGTATTACTATTACCCACCAATATTTCTTTGTAAATTCTTTAAAAGATAAGCGTTTCTTATTCATAGTATTCCTTTTAAAATTAGTAAAGCTCCTGCAAGCCTATTCCTTTCAAATAGTTATATGTTCCGTCATAAAACTCAGGTGTTCTTGTTTGGTCAGCATCACTGCCTTTTGGAATAAATATAACCATTCCCTGACGAGCGCGAGTTAGCAGAACTCGATAAGCATTTTTCAAATACAATATCTTTTCTGTGTTGTGCATTGTTTGCCACTTGTTACCGCTGAAATTATTATATGTCCACTCGCCATTTACAAACCTGAAGTCAGCATCCCAAGCAACCAACGTGTAATCAAGTTCAAGCCCTTGAATATCGAATTCTGTTACGACATCTTCAAGCATATAACTTGAGCGCACATCGTCTTTATCATTCAAGAACCAATTCGCAACGCTGATTTCATTCTTAACAAATATTCCTTCAGGTTTTAAGCGCAACGCACCGCTTGAAGCAATCAAACCATAGCGCGTTGTGCCTTGGCATTGCGCTTTTACCCACTCTTTTGCCTTTGCTAAATCACGGGTAATCATAACCGGATACTTGTCCTTTATGCGTTCGCAGAGTTCTTTCGCCGCATCAATATCAACGTCAAGAATAGCCTTAACAAGCGCTGCTAGGTCGGGAGTACGGAAGGAACGTACGGAAGTTGCAAGGTGCAATTTCTCATTTTCAACAACATTTAGGTCGTCAATCATATCGTCCCACTCATAATCACGGCGATACTCTGTATCGTTGAGCTGAGGGGTAACATACACATCCCAGTCTGGGAAGGAACGACGAAGCGAATCAAACCACTCAGGCAATCCAGCTTCACCGCTGTTGATTTCCTGACCGCCGCCAACAAGGCAAATGATAACAGCCCAGTCATCATGCCTGTCCATAGTGCTGATAAGAAATTCAGGTTCGCTATAATCAAAATCTGGAACGCCTTTTTTCGTTTTCATGAAGTTCGCAATTTGCGCGTTTGTCCAAGCACGTTGCGCTTCATCAAAGATAGCAACTCTTTCAGGCGGTTTGTTATCGTTACCGACAAACGAATCGCGATATTTATGAATAATCTGAATAAACGCGCTTGTCTCACGCAGGGCATCACTCTTTGTGATTTTAACTCCATTTGTTTTGCCTTGCGTTACCTTGTCACGAGCCAACGCTTCTTGCAAAACCGTTACAAGCGGATAGTTGCCCGAAAGGAAAACCGCGTGCTCACCCGCACTGGCATCGGAACGCTCTATGGCAATATTCAAGCCAACAAGTGTTTTGCCTGCACCTGGCACACCAGTAACGAAACAAATTGACTTGCGGCTGTTAGTTTTACTGTATTCAATTATCTTATTGATTTCTTCGGTGGTAACTGTAAGGTTTTCGGCGCCTGCATCGCTGCGGGTGATGTCGTGAACATTATGTCCACGATAAAGCGCCTGCGCTGCTTCAACAATGGTGGGAGTCGGCAGGTATTCCGAATCCTCCCAACCCTCATATTCAAATGCAGGTTCAACATAACGACTTGTAACCATTGCGATTGCAGTTCTGATGTTATCTGCATTACACTTAATCGGCTCAATAATTCGATTGACTTCTTTCACAACAATCGGGGCCGCTTCTGCGCGAGTTGAAACCATAATAGGAACAAGCAATTTATTGTGGCTTTCCTTTTGGAAATTTCGAAGGTCGAGCGCGTAATCATATACTTGGTCATATGTTGACGCACGGTATTCAGTGTCTCCGCACTTAAATTCAAGCAGAAATACAATGTTTTTGTAGAGAACAACTGCGTCAACACGTTTGCCCATACGCGGAATAGTATACTCAAAAAGAACCCTTCCTTCGCTAAGGAATGCGAGCTGTTCTTTTAGTACATTTATTTCTTCTTCCCACGTATTAATCTGAAGAATGGAAACGTCTGCAGAAACATTGTTTTCATGAATAACGCCAAGGATTTCCTCTTTTGACTGCCTCAAAAACTGTTCAATCGAAGCGGAATAATAGCATCTTAGATTTCTCATACTATTTTTCCTCTATGAACAGTTCATGGGTCTCTACACCGAGCGCATCAGCAATACGCTGAATGTTTTCAAGTGAAATGCTGCGCCTGTAGCACTCAATAGCGCTGATGTATGTTCTGTGCAGTCCACACATCTCTGCAAATTTTTCCTGTGATACTCCGAGTTTAGTTCTGTATTTTTTAACATTTGAGCCAAAAACATAAAGAATATCCATGTAATCACCACCACTAAAATTATAGCAGCTGTGAACACAATAGTTCTACATACAATAAGTATCATTTCAAGACCGAATAAGGAAGCAGATATCTGCTTCCTTTAAGTTTGTTTTATTCGTCTTCGTCGGCATCCTCATCAAATTCTCCATTTAGAATTTCAAACTCTAAAACGTCATCCATGAGGTCTTCATCGCCGTCAAGGTCCCAATCCCAAAATGACATATTGTTCACCTCCATATATGCCGCGGGAACGGGGCAAGTTCCTGTTATTGCCGAGTTCCCGCTTCGTGGAAGGGCATTGCGCCCGTTGCAATATCTCCTTCCGAGGTCAATGTAACATAAACTTGCGCGCGTGTAAATAATAATTATATTAAGGTCCAATATTATGGACAATAACTATTTAAAATCATTCGTTTGTTTTCGCGTTTCCAAAAAACGGGCCTTTCTTTCTTTAATGTCCACATCTGATGGAGGGGGATACTTCATCAGATGGAGCGGGGCTGTAAATCACCTCGATTTCAAATAATACTTGTTGACAAATAGGATAAAACGGTTATAATATAAATAGGATTAATTTATCCTATTTTGCTTTTGGAGATGATAAAATGTTAATTGATACCAACACTATGTTTTCAATGACTCAGGCAAATCAGAACTTCTCTGCCGTTGCAAGGAGCGTTGATAAAAACGGCGAGGCAGTGGTTTTGAAAAACAACAAGCCGAAATACCTGGTTGTAGATATGGAAAACGAAGACTTTATTCTCGACTTAACCGAAGAGGAGAGAATTGACATCGTTACAAAACGTGTGCTTAACAAGTATCTTCCGGCGTTTAAGGAGTTGGCAAAATGATTAAATTCAGCAAAGAAAAAATCCTACTGCTGCATCAGGTTATGGCAGAGGCAACCGGCGGTGACGTAGGCGTGCGCGATGAGGCGCTGCTTGAATCCGCAATTGAAAACATCTATGCAACCTTTGATGGTGTTGAACTCTACCCCACCAAAGAGGAAAAGGCTGCAAAGCTCGGTTACTCGCTGATTTCAAACCACGCCTTCGTTGACGGAAATAAGCGAATCGGAATGTATATTATGATTTCATTTTTAGAGCTTAACGGAATTAGAATTGACGCAACGAATGACGAGGTTTATGCTCTGGGCATGGCAGTTGCAGACGGCACTTCCGATAATGAAGATATTCTGAAATGGATTAAAGAACACAGGGTATAGAAAACGCCTAACATAAGCGCAGAGCGGTGGCTCTGCGCTTAAATCTTTTTTCGAGTTTATTAATCAAACCGATTTTCCGGCCTTTCTTTCTTTAATGTCCACATCTGATGGAGGGGGATACTTCATCAGATGGAGTGTGGCCGTTCAAATACAAAAAGTCACGCTTTCAACCCCGAAATCCGAACATAGGCGGGTGTTTATATTACGCGAAACTGCCTACCTCTTAAAGGCCTTACAGTCGCCTCACAGGCTGCTTCAAGCGCAAAAAAGCGCGCAAAACACATAAAGGCTTTTCTTTCTTTAGTGTCCGCATCTAATGGAGGAGGATACTGCATAGAAGGTTGAATAGTTTACATCGTGGCAAAATGATTAAACTCAGCATAGCAAACAATTATACCGATAAAACAAAAGCGCAGGGCTCACAATTGCTCTGCGCTTAAACCTTTTTCCTTATGTTGTTTTCAAATATGATGGTCAGATTTCTTTGACTCCGTTAGCTGCCTGCATTGTTTTTACAGTAGCGATATATTCTGCCATTGTAATCTCTTTGTTTAGCAGTTTCTCGCACAGTTTTTTGTATTCGGGCAGGATTACAAAGCCTTCCATTTCAAGGGAGGCTGCTGCATTATAAATCGCTCTTTCGTTAATCGGGCTCATAATATCACTCCTGTCATATCTTTATTATTATATACCATTTCCAAATAACAATCAAGCGTGATTATGTTTTGCAACGAACACAAAGTGACTTTTGAGAGACTCAGCGAAAAATGAACCGAGGCGGGAGCCACTATATTTAATAAGGTTAATTAAAAAAGGCAGGCGATTTTACTCGCCTGCCTTCAGATTTTTCCAAGAGATTTTACAGAGACGGCAAATCCAAAATTTGGCTTAACCGTGCGGTTTTTAGAATAAATGTTCTACACTCTTACTCCGTCATTTAAGGTTCGAATCCTTATACCTCTGCCAAAAAGAAAGCCATCCATTCGGATGGCTTTTCTTTTTGATTTAGCAGAGGTATAAGGATGAGAAAAGAACTCCAAGAGGCGCGCAAAATGTGCGCCGATTGGGAGAAAGGTCCGGTGGACCTTTCGATAGTTGAGAGGAGAATCCTTATACCTCTGCCAGAAAAAAAGCACTTGAGAAATCAAGTGCTTTTTTCAATGATGTTTGCCTGCGGCAAATGATGATAGCATCGCCAGTGATGTTACTTCGTAATGATGTGTGCTTCGCACATTTTTAGCAAACATCACATCATAGCGAACAAAGTGAGCTACATCATTAGTGAAGCCATCCTTGGCATATAGAAGACTCGTTGCGAGCTGACCGTTTGAAGCTCTGATATTAATCTCTTTATGTATTTGCAAACAACGGCAAAGTGAAAGGGAAAAAGTAGTTTGATGATTTTCGACCGACACGCAAATCTGAAATACAAGTATGGCAATAGGCACTTCTGGTGCAGAGAATACTATGTAGACACAGTCGGTCGAAAGCTAAGCTTTTTTACGGCGTCACCGTACGTTTCCTTTTCCCATTCGTAGCATTTGCTTCTAACGTCTATCATTTATTATCTCCTCGTTAATTTTGGTTCTTAAAATATGTTCAGCGTTTCCTTTAGCCAGGCGACGCTGTCCGCAGTCCAGTGCGGAGCTCGTGAGCACATATTCGGGTCTGCGTTCACGGTTTCGTCAGCAACAGAAAAGCCGTGCGGCGCGTTGCTGTAAATGTGGCACTCATAGCCGACGCCGTTTTTGTTGAGCGCCGCAAGAAATTCAACCGTGTTTTCAATAGGCACCGTGTTGTCGTTTCTGCTTGCAAAAATGAAGCACGGACAAGTGTTTTCGTCAACGGAATTAACAACGTCGGGCGCTGACGTGCTGTACCAGTCGGTGGTTACCCTGTTCAAAACGGGATAGCCGAGTATTGCCGCCTGCGGCTTGCAGGAGGATACTGTAGCGGCACAGCCAGCAAGATGACCGCCTGCCGAAAAGCCGATAACCGCTATTTTATCCGTGTCAACCGCCCATTCCTTGCTGTTTTCACATATCAGCTTGTACGTTTTTTCGTAATCGTTAAGTGGATTTTGCCACGCCTTGTGCTCAGCAACTGAATATCTGAGCACGAATACCTGAAAGCCTGCTCGCAGATACACAAACGCTACGGGGTCAGCCTCTCTGTCTGAGCAGAATTCATAGCCGCCGCCAGGCAAAACGATAATCGCTGGACGCTTTTTGATGTTAGAAAATTCGCTCTCGGTCTTTTGGATATAAGCAGTAAGCACCGCGTTTCGTTCTTTATTGATAATAATTTCCGTTGCTTTCATCCCGTCAGCTCCTTTAATCTTTTATGGTGTCTGCTGAATTTATTATAACATAATCAGAAGCAATATCAACAGAATTAATGACGTCTTTGGCAATTTAACGTCTTGTATAATTTGCACACTTGTGATAAAATGTACAAAAAAGGAGGGCGAAATTATGAAAAGAATAATGATTGGCAACGTAATTGACGCGCCTGTTGTTGCTATGGGCTGTATGCGCCTTAAGGGCGCCGAGGAAAACGCAGACAGGATTATCGGCACGGCACTTGAGTGCGGAATAGATTATTTTGACCACGCCGATATTTACGGCGGCGGACAGTGCGAGGAGGTTTTCGGCAAATACCTTACTGCACATAAGGACCTTCGCGATAAAATCACAGTACAGACGAAATGCGGAATACGAAACGGATTTTTTGATTTTTCAAAAGAGCATATAATAAACTCGGTAAATAATTCGCTGAAACGGCTTTGCACGGATTATCTTGACGTGTTGCTGCTGCACCGTCCTGACACGCTAATGGAGCCAGACGAGGTTGCCGAGGCGTTTTCGCTACTCGAAAAGGAGGGCAAGGTTAAGCACTTTGGCGTTTCAAACCAGAATCCCTACCAGATTGAGCTACTGAAAACGGCGGTAAAGCAGCCGATTATTATAAATCAGCTTCAGTTTTCTATCCCCGAATCTGGAATGGTAACGTCGGGGCTTAACGTAAATATGAAGAACGACGAATCCTTTATGCACGACGGCAGCGCGCTCGAATATTCGCGCATTAAGGGTATCACAATTCAGGCGTGGTCGCCGTTTCAGCAGGGCTTTATCAAAAAGCCGTTTATCGGCGATTATGAAACGTACCCCGAGCTTAACAAAACGCTTGAGGAGCTTGCTGAAAAATACGACGTTCAGCCGATTTCAATCGCATCGGCGTGGATACTCAGACACCCTGCAAATATTCAGGTTGTGTCTGGCTCAATGAATCCAGAAAGAATTAGGGCAATCTGTAGCGGTGCGGACATCACGCTCACAAGAGAGGAATGGTATTCAATTTACCGTTCCGCAGGCTTCCGTCTTCCGTAATAAAAAGGGACAATCAGCTGTTTAGCCGATTGTCCTTTTTGTATACAGAGTCAGGGCAGGAGCTTTCCTGCCCTTCGTTCTTGCGTGCAGTTTTCATATTGCACGCTGTACATTTTTGTAATTAAGGCTGATGTTGTCAGCAATCATCGCGATGAATTCGCTGTTTGTGGGTTTGCCGCGCTCCGCCTGAATGGTGTAGCCGAAGAAGGACGATAGTACGTCTACATCGCCTCTGTTCCAGGCAACCTCAATTGCGTGGCGTATAGCGCGTTCAACACGGCTCGCAGTAGTATTGTACTGCTTTGCAACCGTGGGATAAAGGATTTTTGTTACCGAACCGAGCATTTCCTTGTCGTTAACGCAAAGAATTATAGAAGTACGCAGGTACTGATAACCCTTTATGTGTGCAGGCACGCCAATCTGGCGCATAATGTCCGACACAAGAGCTTCAAGGTTATTTGTTACCATAGCAACTCTGCCGTCTGTCTGCTGCGTCAGAAACTGCTGAATCCGCTTTGCAACCAGCTCGGGCCGAATTGGCTTGATAAAATGAAAATCTGAGCCGCTTTTGATAATTTCTTCCTCAAATTTCGGCGCGGCTACGCCTGCCATAGTAAAGATAAGCGGCGGTCGCGTAAGATTTTCGCTAATGTATTGTATAACCTATATTCCATCACATCCTGCCATAAATACGTCGAGCAGTACCGCGTCGTAGCGGAACGCTTCGAGCTTCTTTATGACCTCGTCGCCCTCGCGCTTGCAGAGCTTAACCTCATAGCCGAGAGCCTTTAATTCCTTTTCACAAGCTTTTCCAATCTCCTCAGTATCATCGGCAACAAGAATAGTTTTGTTGCTGTTCATACTTTTTCCTCCTTGAAAATAAATAATGTAGTACTACAGTTACAGATAATACCATAAATCAAAACAAAAAGCAACACAAACAAGCAATATAATGAGTATATTTTACACATTTGTTAAATTTGCTCTTCATTTTTGTTGAAAAACACTAATAATTATTCAAAAACGATAAATAACAGCTGAAAAAACGTTGCTGGGAGTATATTTTTATTAATAATTTGTTAATAAATATATTGCGGATTATACGACAATATGGTATTATAGTATATATATTTATTTTTATTGCTGTTTAAGGAGTGAATAGTATGAAAAGGATTATCAGCGCAATAATGGCGTTTACCTTGGCGTTAACTATGCTGACGGGTGTTAATCTGTCTGCGTGGGCGTCTGAGGTTACGGGCGTTTCCTTAAATCTTGTGCACGGAGCATTGTCGGTGTATGAGGGTTGCTCTGCTCATACCGAAAGCGACGCAGACGGGGATTATTACGTCTATGACCTTTTTTCGGACAATTTGCTTGAAGAGGGCAGCAGTCTTGTTGTCGATTATGACGATATGCCTTCTGCTATTTATGAGTGCGTACGCGATTACTGGAACGACGAGGATTACGACCTCGTTTTCAAGAACGAAGCTGAGAACGAAACAATTAACTTAGACGATATTGAAATTGTGACTAATCAGAGCGCTTCAAACAAGTGGGAGCTTGGCGGAACTTATACGGCAACCGCAGTGTACCGCGGTCAAAGCGCAGATTTCAGCGTTCAGATTGTGCAAAATCCTGTTGAAAGCGTACAGATAAGCTACAAAAGATCGATTACCCTTGCTGAAAACAGCGAAGGTCATTGGGTAGATGATGATGAAGACGGTACCGATGACTGGTTCCTTTATTATCCAAACCGTATGTATCTTAACGACGCGGGCGTCAGCTTCGTTGTCAACTATACAAACGAGGAAACAAAAGAATTTTTCTACAAGGGAAACGACTGGCTTCCTACAACAGAGGACGGCGAGCCGCTTGACGACAAGTATCTTGGCTTCGGCTTCAGCCAGATGGAAAATCACCTTACGCCCGAGGATACAAACAGAAAAGCCGCCGTTGACTATTACGGAAAGGGATATACCGAAATACCTGTCAGCGTTGTTAGAGGCGATATGGATTCGGGCTCAATCAGCGAAAACAAACACAGAAAAATTCTGTTTATCGGAAATGAAAATCATACAATAACCTTTACTCCGAGCGAGGACGGCGTGTATCTGTTTGAAGAAAGCCTTGCCGACAAGCTTGTATGGGAGCATTATCGCTTTACGGGCGAGCTTCTTGACGAAAACAAAGAGCCTGTTGAAAGCCTTTCGTACGAAATGATGATTTACGTGCTTGAGGGCGGAAAGACGTATACGCTTAACGTTCAGAAGGTCGAGGAAAGCGGACCGTTATTTGAATTTCTGAGTGTAAGAAACGTCAGCACGCCTATGAGCGTAGAGTTTTCATCTGAACAGTCGCTTAACGTTTATGACGGCGACTTCGCAACTGGCGATGCAGTATTCAGAGAAGGCAATCAGCTTGAAGTTACGTTTTCTGACGGACAGACGGTAGTGTTTACCTGTAACGATGAATGCGAATATGTTGATGATAACGGCGTAAAAATATACGATTACAGAGATATGCTCGGCCTTGATTTTGATTGCGATATTTATAGCCGAGCGTCAGCTACTGGCAGATTGATGACCCTGACGCAAACTGGATAGACGTCTTTGTCGGTCCTGTATGCGCGAAGTGTGAAGTTAACGTTATTGAGTCGCCGTATGAGTCAATTCAGTTTGATACGGCAGAGCCGCTTGTTGTTTATGAGGGAACCTCGCATACTGAACGCGAGTGGATTTCTGATGAAGTGGGCGACGTTGAATACCAGCGCTACGACATCAATAAGTGGGATTTGGAGCGCGAAGGCAACGTGCTTACAATAACTGATTTGGACGGCAACGAGGATGAATACGTCTGCACGTATATCAGAAACGATAACGACGACTACGTTGCTTTTGTAAACGAAAACGGCGATGAAATCTTAGTCGATGAGTTTACTACCCGCGACAACCAGTCAAGCGACAACGAATGGCAGGTCGGCGAAACGTATGAATTAGAGCTTTATTATAAAGGTCAGATGTGTACAATTCCTGTAACCGTTGTTGAATCTCCAGTCGAAAGCATTTCGATTAATCCAGACTGCGTTATCAATCTCCTTGAAAACTGCGGCGGCTGGGAAGAAAACGATGAAAACGGTAGCTTTTTCCGCTATGATGAACGAGAGGAATACATCAGAGCGTCACAGCCTGAGCTGACGGTCAATTATACTGACGGAAGCGAAGTGACGTATCGCTTTGACGGAAACTGGAATCTGCAGGACGAAAACGGAAACGAAGTTGAAAACAGATACCTGTGGCTTGAATTTGAACAGTGGGAAAATCATTTTGCACCTGGTGCAGAAAACGAGGCGTATCTCGTTTATTACGGACAGGCTTGTCCGATTACGGTAAACGTAATTGCAGAAAACGGCTTTAACAGCGTTGACGAAGGCGAAATTGAGCTCGGCGAGGCAAAGCCTATGCTGTTTTACCGTAACGAAAAGCACACGGTTACGTTTACGCCTGAAAACGACGGATATTATATCCTCTGCAACAGCCTTGGCGACAGACTAAGAGAAAACAATGATTTTGATTACGCCTTTAAGCAGGGCAATACTGAGCTTGACAATATTGCCGAGGATAACGGCGATATAACGTTCTACCTCGAGGGCGGAGTTACTTATACGCTTGAATGTAACGTAAATCACGGAAGTAACGACCCGAGGTTTGAATATCTTGAAATTCGCTCTTCAGTAAGAGTAGCGGACTTTGAGTATACAAGCTGCGACGGTAACGCCGTTGACGTAACCGAAGGCAACTACGGCGGCGAGGGCGACATTTACCGCGAGGGTAGCCGAATTACAGTAACCTTTACCGACGGAACTGTCGAAACCTTTACCGCGACTGATTACGGCGAGTTTATAAATGCTGACGGTCAGCGTTTTGATGACTTTGCACGCGACCTCGGGCTTGACGGCGACACGAGAATTCACGCCGAAGCAAGCACGCAATCGTGGGTTTACGGCGACGTTAACGCGCACCTGACAATTAACGTGTGCGGCGTTGAGAAGGATTATCCCGTTAATATTTCTGCTTCAAGCGTAGACAGTATCGATTATCATTTTGACAGACCGTTTTCGTTCGTTTACGAATACGACCTTGAATACCGCGATTACGAAAACCGCACGCAGTTTAACGGCGAGCCGTTCAGATACAGCGACTACGTAATCGTTAATTACAAAGACGGACGCGGCAGAGTGAGATACAATCACCGTGGCGGAAACGAGTTCGAAAATGAAAACGACGGCGGCGACAAAATTTACCTCGATTATTACTACAACGACGAGGGCGAAATAAAAATCGGCGACAGCGTTGAATTTACTATTTCGTACCAAAACGGCAAAAACACCTTTAACGTTCCCGTTGTTACAACTGACGTTCAGAGCATAGAGTTTAATCCGACGGAATTTCAGCTTTACGCCGACTCCGACGGCGAGTGGCAAACGAACAGATACTTCGACGGTCAGCAGGAGGTTGAGGATAACTTCTACGAGTATTATGAGCCCGAAATTTTCAATTACGGCAACAGTATTACCGTAACGTACAAAGACTCCAGCACCGTTACGTATACATATAAGCACGGCACCTTCGTTGATGAAAACGATAACGAGCTTGAAACGTATTATCTAAGCCGTTTCTCAGACCAGTGGCAGCAGCATTGGTCTGTCGGCGACGATAATACTATGTATATCAACTACAAGGGAGCAACCGTTCCCGTTACGGTAAATATTACCGAGCGTCCGACGTGGTCGCTTTGGGAAAGAGCGTGCGATTCGCGCGGAAGGACTTACGAAAACGGCGATACGCTTTATATCGAAAAGGGCAAGCCGATTTTCGTATACTTTGAAACCGACGACAGAAACGTCAGGAACAATGTTTCACCTTTTGTTGGCTTCAGCGAAGGATACGACGGCGGCACGCTGAGCGGCGCAGGCTTCAGAATAGAAACGGGTGAAGCGGAATGGTTTGGCTACGAAATCAAGGATGCTTTCGGCTTCGTGCTTGACACTAACGGACTGAATGTTGGAACGGAAGCAACGCTGTATTATCACCTCTATCAGGGCAACGAAAATACGGACTGGGGCGATTTTGACTTTGTTGAAACGCCTCACGCGCTTGACCAGTCGCTCAGGGTAGTTGTTACCGACCATATGTGGGAAACAGAGGTTACAGCTCCGACCTGCAACACGGCGGGCTACACGACGTACACCTGCTCACTTTGCGGCGAAACGTATACAGGCAACTACACAAGCGCGACGGACGCTCACAGCTTCACGTCTGAGGTTGTCGAGCCGACCTGCACCTCGTCGGGTTATACCGAGTACACCTGTGACGCGTGCGGATACGTTTTCCGCGACAGCTTTACTCCGCTCCGTGCTCACGATTATACCGCAACGGAAACGCCAGCAACACCTAATACGAGAGGCTACACGACGTACAGCTGTAACAACTGCGAATATTCATACGTGAGCGACTTTACAGCGTACGCGTCTGACGACGGCGCTCTCGTTGCAGTTGTAAATAAATCTGCAAGCCTGATGGAGGAGGACTATTCTCCCGAAACCTTCAGCGCATTTGAAACGGCTTTAGCAGAAAGCGAAGGAATTGAGTCGGGTGAAAATCCGCAGGTTGAAATAGATAATGCTGTCGGCAAGATACTCTCGTCAATTACCGACCTGAAAGCATATCTCAATCTTACTGTCAGCGGCGAAAACGGAACCGTTACACAAAGCGCAGAGGGTCCGCTTCTTCAGGGAAGCTCCGTTACCGTTACTGCCGCACCCGACAGCGGCTACTCCTTTGCTGGCTGGTACGAAAAGAACACAAAGCGAATTTTCTCAAACGATACTGAATATACGTTTGTGATTACTTCAAACACCGCCCTCGAAGCGCTGTTTGTGCCGAGCGGCGAAAACAGCCTTGTGTTTACGAACAAGACGGGACAGCTTGTCAAAACGGTGAGCAAAACGCCTTCCGAATGGGCTGAAGAAGCTTCGGTTGACGCGCTCGCGCCCGCAGTTCCATACAGCTACGGCTGTACTAACGGCGTATGGGTTATTCCTTCCGACGCGCTTACAAGACTCGCACAGGGCGAAACGGTAATTATTACGCCTGAGTACGACGAAACGTACGCGTTCGTACCAATGGCAACGGCAACTGATAACACGCCTGCGCTCAACCTGTATTACACGTTTGATAGCTCGAATAACGTTGGTTCGTTTGTAATGGCTGTCGATATTCCAAGCGGCTGTACGGTTGAGTCGATGGGAACGGCGTTCTATTACAAAAAGGCTTCGGCCTTTAATCCGAACGACTTTATTCTTACGGTTAACAACAAGACGGCAACGTCAAAATTTGACGACCTTGTAAGCGGCGTTTACGTTACAAATATTAACAAGCTGACTGATTACTACAACTGGTCTGCGCGCGGATATATAACGTATTACGATGGCGACAGCCTTAAAACCGCATATTCAAACCAGATTAATATTGTTAACCGCGAACAGGCGTAATTAATGACGGAGGCGACGCTTTTACGTCGCCTCATTTTGTGTTCTTGACGGAAAAATGAAATTAAGGTATAATTTTATTACATTAATATTGGGATTTGATATTATGAAAATGAAAAGGCTTATTTGCATATTGATGTCGGTTGTCCTTTTGCTTCCGACTGTGTTTGCTTTTGCTCAGGCGGACAGCGAGCCAGTTTTGCGTTATACCTTTGAGGACACGTCGAACGCGCCGTCGCTTTTCGGTAACGCCGCGCTCGTTTATGACGAGGACAAGGGCGGCAAGGTGCTGTCACTTGACGGTACTGACGGAACGTATGCCGAAATACCGCAGGGCTTCTTTGACGGTAGGGACGTTATGACGATAACCTTCGACGTGCTTGCAAAGAATAACGGCGGAAACTATTTTACGTTTTGTTTTGGCAAGGATAACGAGGCGTACGACTTTTTCCGTATCCGCGGTAACGAGATAAGAAATGCGATAACTCGCTGGTCGTGGCAGAACGAGCACGAGGTTAAGTATGATAAGTACAACTCAAATATATGGAAAAACGTCGCGCTCGTGTTTAATAACGCACAAATGCTAATGTACGTTGACGGCGAGCTTGTCAGCGAAAATGCCGATACAACAATCAAGGTGTCTGATTTAGGAACGAACCTGCTTTCGTATATCGGAAAATCGCTTTACAGCGGCGACGGATATTTCAGCGGATTATTTGATAATTTTGAGGTGTATGACGAAGTGCTCAGCAACAGCGAAATAAAAGATAAAGCAGAGGAAAACATATCTGCCTTGCCGATATTCAGATACAGCTTTGAGGATAACACAGTTATTCCTACGCTCAGTGGAAACGCCGCGACAGTATATGACGACGAGCGCGGCAGCAAGGCACTTTATCTTGACGGAACGGACGGTACTTACGCTGAAATTCCGCAGGGTACGTTTAATTACAGCGACAAAATGACCGTGCTTTTTGACGTTAAAGCTGGACTTAACAGCGGCAACTTCTTCACCTTTGCGTTCGGTCAGGACAGCACGCGTTATAACTTCTTCCGCATACGCGGCACCGAGGTGCGAAACGCGATAACGGTTGATACTTATTATAACGAGAAAGAGGTCAAAACTAACGCCGAGTATGCAGGCGGCTGGCTCAGCGCGGCGCTTGTGTTTGACGACACAACCTGCAAGCTTTACCTGAACGGTACGCTTGCTTCCGTTAACAATAACACAGGCATCAAGGTGTCCGATTTGGGCGAAAATCTGCTGACGTATTTCGGCAAATCGTTTTATAGCGGCGACGGATATTTTAAGGGCTATTTTGATAACTTCGAGGTGTACGACTCAGTTTTGTCCGACGACGTTATAAGTGAAAAGGCGGCTTCGCATCTTCCGCTTCTGCTCGGCGCGAGCGTCGGCGTGGTTGTAAGCAATCTTGACGGCGTGTCGGGTACTGACGCGCACACCTCTGTTGATACAACTATCGACAGACAGAATAAAACTATCACGTCTATCGTTCAGAGAAGGCAGAATATAAAAGCCGTTCCCGTGACCTTCTACGTTCCGAGCGAGGACTGCAAAATTTACGTCGATTCAAAGGAATTCGGCACAAGCGGCACGCTCGATTTGTCGAGTGACCGTACTGTAAAATTTGTACGCGGCAGCATCGAGGAAACGTATACGCTGAAAACGCCGACGGTTGCGGGCAATCCCGTTCTGCCTGGAATGTACGCCGACCCAGATATTGACGTGCTCGACGGCAAGTTCTGGATTTACCCGACGACTGACGGTACTGTCGGATGGGGCGGCACTCAGTTCCATGCCTTTTCCTCGCCCGACTTAGTTCACTGGCGTGACGAGGGCGTAATACTTGATAACAAAGATAAAAACCCTGGTCTTAACGACAAGGGTGTACAGATAGCCTCCTCGGCGTGGTCCGACGGCAACGCGTGGGCGCCTGCGATTGAGGAGAAAAACGGAAAATACTATTTCTATTATTGCGGCAGAATACCCGACTCGCTTGTATCAAGCTACGGCGAGGGTATGGCAATCGGCGTTGCGTGGGCTGACTCTCCTGCGGGACCGTTTACGGCAAGCGACTCACCTATAATCTATCCGAAAATGGTGTCCGATGCGAATTTCGACTTTTACGGTCAGGTAATCGACCCGTCAATTTATACTGAAAACGGAAAGTCGTATCTCCTTTTCGGTAACGGCTCGGCGGCTTTGGTTGAGCTCAACAGCGATATGAAAACGGTTAATACGTCAACCTTTAAGTTGATAACGGGACTTACTGATTTTCGTGAAAGTATTGCTGTTTTTAAGCACGAAAACAAATACTACTTCCACTGGTCGTGCGACGATACGGGCAGCGAAAACTATCACATCAAATACGGTATTGCAAGCTCGCTTACTGGCGAGGTTGAAAACAAGGGCATACTTCTTCAGAAGGACACCTCAAACGGTATCCTTGCGACAGGACACCAGTCTGTGATTTACCTTAACGGCAGATGCTTTATCGCTTATCACAGATTTTACACCCCGATGTCCGTCGGCGGAAACGTAGGTCATCGCCGCGAAACGTGTATTGATGAAATCGAAATAGAAAACAAGCTTTTCAGCGCGGATTTGCTCAAAGCAGTAACGCCCACAATGGCGGGCGTCGGCGCTATAGATACGAACGGTAATTCTGTTAACGAACAGATTACTTATCCTACCTGCACCGAGGACGGAAAGCTGACAATTTCGGGCAACGAAATTGATTTGGACTACGCACCCGAGCTTAAAGCTACTGGACATCAGATGAAGAAGGTTACTCATCCTGCAACGTGTACCGAAAACGGTTACGACGAGTACACCTGTACTCTTTGCGGCGAAAGCTACCGCGATAATTATACCGAAAAAACGGGACACGCCGTTATCTCTCAGCGCGGCGCGACGCCGTCGCAGTACAGCATTACGTGCAAAAACTGCGGCGAAACGAAGAATATCGACTTTACCGATTATCTTAATCTTACGCCCGAGGACGAAGGATATGACGAGCTTGTCGACGTCAACCGCGACGGTATTATTAACGGCAGAGATTTGGCTCATCTGAAAAACCCGCAGACAGATAACGAATAAAAATTCCCCGTTGAAAAAACGGGGAAATTTTTATAGTAAATCACTCAGCTTTTTTGATTCAAAGAAGCTGTTTTTCATTTCGTTGTATTCCTTCCACAGCGAAAGCGTTGCACATTCGTTTGCGCGCGGACAAGCCTCGGCGCCCTCTTCAAGACATGCAACAACTGCAAGCGTACCCTCCGTAATCTCTAATATTTCGGCTATTGTGTATTCGTCGGGCTTCTTTTTGAGCTTGTAGCCGCCGCCTTTTCCGCTCACTCCCGTAAGGAGCTTTGCGTTAACAAGGTCTTTGACAATTATTTCGGCGTACTTTTTTGAAATCTGCTGTCTTTCGGATACTTCTTTGAGGGGGACATATCTTTCGCCGTCGTTCTTAGCAAGGTCAAGCATTATCCTGAGCGCGTATCTTCCTTTTGTTGAAATCATAATTTGTGCTCCTTTCACAAGTTTTACCTATTATACCACAGGGTTAGTAGGTAAATCAATACAAATTTTCAATTTTTTCCTATTTACCTATTGACATAGTAGGCGAATAGGGATATAATGTGCTCAACAAACAAGGAGAAAACACTATGACCAGAAATCCGATATACTCGGCTCTCTTTAATATGCGAATGTGTATGCGATGTTGTACTTGCAAATCGAACTAAAACACATTATAATTAAAGGAGTTTATTATGAGTTACAAATTTGAAACCTTACAATTACATATCGGACAGGAGCAGGCAGACCCTGCAACAGATTCAAGGGCTGTTCCTATTTATCAGACTACGTCTTACGTTTTTCACGATTCACAGCACGCGGCTGACCGCTTTGGTCTTGCAGACGCGGGCAACATTTACGGCAGGCTGACAAACAGCACTCAGGACGTGCTCGAAAAGAGAGTAGCCGCACTTGAAGGCGGCAGTGCGGCGCTTGCGCTTGCGTCAGGAGCAGCCGCTATCACATATACTATTGAGGCGCTCGCTGCTAACGGCGGACATATCGTAGCACAGAAGACTATTTACGGCGGTAGCTACAATCTGCTTTCGCACACTCTGCCGCAGTACGGTATCGAAACGACGTTTGTCGACGCGCATAATTTATCGGAAATAGAAAGCGCAATCAAGGATAACACGCGCGCAATCTATCTTGAAACGCTCGGCAATCCTAACAGCGACATTCCCGACATCGACGCGATTTCTCAGTTCGCTCACAGATACGGAATTCCCGTTGTTGTTGACAACACGTTCGGCACGCCGTATCTTATCAGACCTATTGAGCACGGCGCAGATATCGTAGTTCATTCGGCAACTAAATTCCTCGGCGGTCACGGCACGACGCTCGGCGGCATTATCGTTGAATCGGGCAAGTTCGACTGGAGCGCAAGCGGAAAATATCCGAACATCGCCGCACCTAACCCGAGCTATCACGGCGTTTCATTCTATGACGTTGTAGGTCCAGCGGCGTTCGTAACGTACATCAGAGCAATTTTGCTCCGCGATACGGGCGCGTCGATTTCACCGTTCAATGCGTTCCTGCTTTTGCAGGGTGTAGAAACGCTTTCGCTTCGCCTTGAACGTCACGCAGAAAACACGAAAAAGGTTGTTGAATACCTTTCAAATCATCCGCAGGTTGAAAAGGTTAATCACCCGTCGCTTCCCGACCACCCCGACCACGCGCTTTATACAAAGTATTTTCCGAACGGCGGCGCGTCGATATTCACGTTTGAAATCAAGGGCTCACGCGAGGAAGCGTGGAAATTTATTGATAACCTCAAAATCTTTTCGCTTCTTGCAAACGTTGCAGACGTCAAGAGCCTTGTAATTCACCCTGCGTCAACGACGCACTCACAGCTCTCGACAGAAGAGCTTGCAGAGCAGGGCATTTTTGAAAACACAATCCGTCTTTCTATAGGAACGGAGCATATAGATGATATTATAGAAGATTTAGACAATGCGTTCAAAGCAGCTAAGGAGGACTAATTATGTCAAAGATATATAAGAGCGCAGCCGAGCTTATCGGCAACACACCGCTTGTAGAAGTAACTAATATAGAAAAGGACCTCGGCTTAAAAGCAAAGGTAGTAGTAAAGCTTGAATATTTTAACCCCGCAGGCAGCGTTAAGGACAGAATTGCAAAGGCGATGATTGAGGACGCTGAGCAGAAGGGCTTGCTTAAGGAGGGTTCGGTTATTATTGAGCCGACCTCGGGCAACACGGGCATCGGACTTGCCGCAATAGCTGCGGCAAAGGGCTACAGGATTATCCTCACAATGCCCGAAACGATGAGCGTTGAGCGCAGAAATATCCTCAAGGCTTACGGCGCAGAGCTTGTTCTCACCGACGGCACAAAGGGTATGAAGGGCGCAATCACAAAGGCGGAGGAGCTTGCCGCAGAGCTTGAAGGCGGCTTTATTCCAGGCCAGTTCGTTAACCCTGCCAACCCCGCAATTCACAAAGCTACAACGGGTCCAGAAATTTTCAGCGACACCGACGGCGAGGTTGATATTTTTGTTGCAGGCGTCGGCACGGGCGGCACCGTAACGGGTACGGGCGAATACCTCAAGGAGCAGAAGCCTTCCGTCAAGGTTATCGCAGTTGAGCCCGAAACCTCACCCGTTCTTTCACAGGGTACGGCAGGCGCGCACAAAATTCAGGGCATCGGCGCAGGCTTCGTTCCCGACGTGCTCAACACAAAGGTTTACGACGAGGTAATCACCTCATCTAACGAGGCGGCGTTTGACGCGGCAAAGCTCCTTGCAAAGAAAGAGGGTATCTCGGTCGGCATTTCCTCGGGTGCGGCGCTCGGCGTAGCAATCGAGCTTGCAAAGAAGGATGAAAACGCGGGCAAAACAATTGTAGCCCTCCTCCCCGACAGCGGCGACAGATATTATTCAACACCGCTCTTTACGGAATAAACAGAAAAAGACTTCTTCGCTTGAAGAAGTCTTTTTAGCTTGTGGACTACATCCACACTCGAATTTAGGCTCAAGGAGCGAGCTGATGCACGCAAGGCTCAAGGTGTAGGGTGAGCTTCGCTCACGCTTATAATTATGAATTCGGAATGCGGAGTTTGGAATTATATGGTGCTCGCCGCACGGGCATTTTATGCGGGCGGATGGTATCCGCCCCTACGCGGACGTTGCAGTGATATTTGTAGGGGCTGATATTATCAGCCCGCCTATAATCAGGTGTGGACGGAGTCCACCAACGAGCTGAATACTGAAAACCGAACACCGAATACTAAAAAAATAAGCCCATTGGGCTTATTTTTTTACCTTTACAGTTTTCTTTGCTGTTACTTTATTGTATGTTGCCGTGTAGGTTACCTTCTTACCAACCTTGAGCTTTTTGAGTACAGCCTTCTTGATAGTTACCTTTGCGATACCCTTTGCGTTTGTCTTTGCAGTATACTTCTTGCCGTTGAATTTGAAGGTTACTTTCTTGCCCTTGACCGCTTTTCCGTCTACCTTTACTGTTGCCTGAAGCACGAGCTTCTTTGCGCTCTTTTTCACTGCAACCTTTTTGAGTGTAACCTTTGTTACGGGTGTTGCAGGTGTTGTTGATGCTGGTGCAGACAGTTGCGAAGCAGAAGCGGGCGTAGAAGTTGTCGATTGTGTTTTTTGTTCGGGTGTGTTTTCGTTGATAGCATCCTCAGTATAATGGACGATTGCGCTTGTCAGAAAGTAATTATTACCACTGAGTTTGATTTTTTCCCAATCTTCCTTTGTACCGCCATAATATACATTCTCAAGCTTGCTACAATAACCAAACGCATCATTTATACTTGTAACGCTTTTTGGTATGGTTATGGTTGTTAAGCTTGAACAGTTATAAAACGCGTCACCTATGCTTGTTACGCTATTTCCGAGTGTAACACTTGTTAAACTTGTGCAGTTATAAAATGTTCCTTCATTTATTTTCGTTACACCGTTTCCAATTGTAACACTTGTTAGGCCTGTACACCAAAAGAACAGATCATCACCTATGCTTGTTACGCTATCAGGTATAGTTATGCTTGTTAAGCCTGAGCAACTATCAAATGCACTATCATCTATACTTGTTACGCTATCTGGAATTTTTACACTTGTTAAGGCTGTGCGATTTCTTAACGCACCATCACCTATACTCGTAACGGTGTAACCGCCGAGAGTTGACGGTATTTCCAATTCAGTTAAAGAGCCGTCATAGTGCGTAAATACTGCATTACCGTCTTCTACAGAGTAATAAAAGTCGCCGTCTACCTCTGCAAATGCCGTCAAGTTAAGTCCTGCTGTTATACTCAGCAGCATACAAATTGATAAAACGATTGAAAGTGCTTTTTTCATAAATTTTCCTCCTATTAATATTTATAATTATTTAGCATTTCAATTTTATCATATTATTAAAATGCAGTCAAGAATTATATGTGTGAAAAAAGGCTTTGCATTTGCAAAGCCTTTCGTTAATCAATTAAAGAAGTCCGTCCCAGGTGTCAACCTCTTTTGCCTTCATTTCCTCCTCGTCAAACCAATGCTGTGTTACTGACTTGCTCTCTGTGAAGAAGCGGTAAGCGTCCTTGCCGAGGCAGTGAAGGTCGCCGAAGAACGACTGCTTGTGACCGCTGAACGGAATGAAGCCAACCGGTACAGGAATACCAACGTTGATACCAACCTGACCGCCGTCGGTGTAACGGGCGAACTGACGAGCATAGTAACCGCTCTGTGTATAGATAACGGAGCCGTTAGCATACGGGTTAGCGTTCATAAGCGCAAGACCCTCGTCAAAGTCCTTAACTCTCTTGATGCAAAGAACAGGACCGAATACTTCCTCGTCGCCGATTGTCATATCGGGTGTAACGTGGTCAAATACTGTAGGACCTACAAAGTAGCCGTTTTCGTAGCCTGCAGGAACCTCTGGATTTCTGCCGTCAACTACGAGCTCAGCGCCCTCGTTGATACCCTTTTCGATATCAGCAAGCACTTCCTTGTAGTGCTTTTCATATGTAATAGGACCAAGTCTTGTGCTCTTGTCCCACGCAGGACCGCAGTTTACAGAAGCAATCTGCTTTTTGAGCTCTGCAACAAACTTGTCTGCGATGCTGTCCTGTACTACGCAGGCTGAAAGAGCCATACATCTCTGACCGCCGCAGCCGAAAGCTGAATTGATAACGCCAGCAACAGTTCTTTCGAGCGCGCAGTCTTCCATAACGAGCGCGTGGTTTTTAGCCTGGCAGAGTGCCTGACATCTCTTGCCGTTAGCAGCAGCCTTTTCGTAAATCTTAAGACCTACTGGAGTAGAGCCTACAAAGGTGATACCCTTAACAGCAGGATGCTCGAGAATTGTGTTAATCTCGTTTCTTGAACAGGTTACGATGTTGATTACACCGTCGGGAATTCCTGCCTCCTTGTAAAGCTCGCCGATTCTCATAGCAGTTCTCGGAGTAAGAGAAGCAGCCTTGAGCACCATCGTGTTACCGCAAGCAACACAAACTGGAGCCATCCAGCCGAACGGAATCATAGCAGGGAAGTTAACGGGAACGATACCAGCGAAAACGCCCATAGCCTCGCGGTACTTAACTGTATCGAAGCCTGTTGAAGCGTCCATAATGCTTTCGCCCATCATAAGCGACGGAGCCTGAGTAGCAAGCTCGGTGCCCTCCTGTGCCTTACCTACGTCGCCTGCAGCCTCAGCCCAGGTTTTGCCGTTTTCTTCGCAAACGAGCATTGTAAGCTCGTCCATATGCTCGATGATAAGCTCTCTAACCTTAAAGAGGATAGCCGCTCTTTTTCTTGCAGGAGTATTTCTCCAGGCAGGATATGCTTTGTCGGCAGCCTCAATAGCTTCAAGAACCTCGTCGTTAGTACAGCACGGAGCCTGACCTGTAACCTCACCAGTTGATGGGTTGTGAAGGTCGTACCAAACGTCAGTTTTTGACTCTCTGAACTCGCCGTTAACAAAATACTTGAGTTTTTCCATAATTTAGTCCTATACCTTTCTTTAATTTAACATTATTATTTTAACATTATAAAACAATGATTTCAATATTAATTTTAAACAAAATTATTTCTTTAAACGGGCTTCAAGACGATAAATCGGATATCCCTGTGACGAAAACCTCTCCTCATACTCGGTTACGATGTTGCCCTCAAAGTCGCTGTTGTGCAGGTCGAGCGATATATTTGACAGCTCAAAGCCGCATTTTGAAAACGACTCAATCGACCATTCAAAAAAGTGCATATTGTCCGTTTTCTGATAAATCGGCGCGCCGTCCTTAAGAAGCGGCTTGTAGATTTCAAGAAAACGCTCGCTCGTCAGCCTGTGCGACGCGTAGCTCTTTTTCGGATAAGGACACGAAAAATTGAGATATATTACCTCAACTGAATTTTCGGGAATGTACGACGGCAGGTATTCAGCCGCGCAGTCAAGGAACTTGATGTTTTTCAGTCCCTTGTCCTTCGCCGTTTCGCATCCGACAACTATTACGTCCTGCACCTTTTCCACGCAAAGCACGTTGATGTCGGGATTCTGCTCGGCGAGCGTCGTCGCAAACGCGCCCTTGCCGCCGCCGATTTCAAGCTGAATGGGCTTGTCGTTGCCAAAAAGCTCAGCCAAATCAAGCAGATGATTTTCGTTTTTTGCGTCGTTAAAATTAAGGCTTTCGTTGCGAAGCGTGATTAAATAATCGCTTACTGCTTCAAGCCTGCTTTCAAGATTTTTCTTGTGTCTCGGTCTCATTTCTCATCACCGAGGGCATTATAATATATTTTGCTGTTGAAATCAACAGTAAAATAGCTTTACGCTTTAAGTTTTTATATCAAACAAAAAAGGAGCAACTTGCATCGCTCCTTAGTGGTATGCTTATTTTGCGGCCTCAACAATGCCTTCTGCAAGACCTGCGAGTGACTGAATTTCGGACGGGATGATGATTTTCGTTGCCTGTCCGTCTGCAGCCTTTGCGAAGGCTTCCATAGCCTTGAGCTTCAGAACGGCGTCGTTTGCGTTAGCCTCGTTGAGCATCTTGATTGCTTCTGCCGATGCCTGCTGTACCTTTGCGATAGCTTCAGCTTCACCCTCAGCCTCGCGGATTTTTGCTTCCTTAACAGCCTCTGCTGCGAGGATTGCCGACTGCTTTTCTGCTTCTGCTTCAAGGATTTTTGACTCCTTGTGACCTTCTGCAACAAGAATTCTTGATTGTTTTTCACCCTCTGCGCGGAGGATAGCCTCACGTCTTTCACGCTCTGCCTTCATCTGCTTTTCCATTGCGTCCTGAATTTCACGCGGCGGAATGATGTTTTTGAGCTCAACGCGGTTTACCTTGATGCCCCACGGGTCCGTTGCTTCGTCAAGAATAACTCTGATTTTTGCGTTGATTGTGTCGCGCGAGGTGAGCGTTGAGTCGAGCTCAAGCTCGCCGATGATGTTACGAAGCGTGGTTGCCGACAGGTTTTCGATAGCCGAAATCGGGCTTTCAACGCCGTAGGTGTAAAGCTTCGGGTCTGTAATCTGGAAGAATACAACCGTGTCAATCTGCATTGTTACGTTATCCTTTGTGATAACGGGCTGCGGCTTGAAGTCAACAACCTGCTCCTTGAGCGAAACGGTTTTTGCTACTCTTTCAATGAACGGGATTTTTACGTGGAGTCCCGTTTCCCACGTTGTTGAATATGTGCCGAGCCTTTCAATTACGAATGCCTTTGACTGCGGCACGATGCGGATGTTCGCGAATACAAGCGCAAATACTGCGATTACGATTAAAATGATTACTACTGTTAATGCTCCCATAAAAATATCTCCTTTTTAATTATGAATTGTGAATTTCAGATGTTCGCCGCACAGGCATTTTATAATAGGTGTGGGCAGCGCCCACCATTAACCTTGAGCCTTGAAGCTTGAGTCTTGCGAGCATAGCTCGCTCCTTTAGTTTTTTACAATAAGCTTTACGCCGTCGATTTTTTCAACGGTGACAATTGTGCCTTTAGGTATTCTTTCGCCGTTTGCCGAACGCGCTGTCCAGATTTTTCCGTCAGCCTTAACCTGACCTGACGGCGCAAGGTTATCGATGTCCTCGATAACTACGGCTTCCTGTCCGATGCATCGGTCGGCGTTTGTCTTTTCGGCCTTTGTGTTCAGCTTTTTGCGAACGAGCGGACGTGTGATTAACAGAGCAACAATGCTTACCGCGATAAATACGATTATCTGTATCATCAGCGTCGCGCCGAGAAGCTGAGCAATCAGCGCTGCAATCGCACCGATAACAAACCAAATTGACACAAGCTGAGCAGTTACGCCCTCGAGCACGCCGAACGCTACTATCAGCGCCGCCCAGACAATATACATTTTTACATCTGTCATACTCTCTCATCCTTTCATAGTATTCATACGGACGATAATATATATGTATTTATATATACATATTATATTGTGCTGCCCACATTATTCTCTTTCCATATGTCGTGCTAATTATACCATATTTCGCCGAAATTTTCAATATCTTGTGTTTTGATTTTTCGAGATTTACAAATTATTAAAAAACAAACACAAGGACTTGTATACGCCAAATCCTTGTGTTATTCCTGTTGTATATTCTTCAGTCGGCAGTATTCAGTAAGCAGTTTGCGGTTGTTTGGTGAGCTTCGCTCACACTCATCGTATTTCGGTTAAACGCAACTCCAAAATACGCTATTTTACACCAAGTCTATGCTCGCTGCAGTCTGTAACATATTTATTGACTATTTAACTAATAAATGATAAAATAAAAGTGCCAAATATAACTAAATATTTTTTGCACAAACTATAAGTGTGTCTTTTTATCTTTTGATAAAAATGCATGCTCTTTAATCACATGCTTATTTTTTGTGCATCGTGTTTAGTTATGTTTGGCGACAGTTGAGCTTGCGTTTTTTGCGTACAGTTTCGACTGTACGCTTTTTTATTTATCAAAGGAGTGATATTTATGGATTTAAAAGATAAAAAAGCAATAGTTCTACGAGGCGAGATAGATTCCGGAAAATCCGCTACATTAAACAATCTAATTAACAAATTGCTTCCAGTTTCACGTTGTATTGCGAAAAGTCATTATCGCAAGGCAACAAAAGATCAGTGGGTCGTTTTAGAATACAATTCAAAAAATATTGCCATAATTACCGTCGGCGACAGTGTAAAAGATATTAAAAATGCATTTGAAGAAATGCATAGAGAAAGCAGTGAAAACATAGATTTGTACATTTGCACTTGTCGTTCAAGAGATAAAACAAGGGAATATATGGAGAGCTTATTCAACCCATACGATCTCATTTGGGTTTTTAAATGGACTGTCTTTAGGGAAGCTGATGTTGAAGAGGCTATTATTAAACTATTTCAAGATAAAGCTAATGAAATTCAAGCACAAGCAATACTCGAAATGATTGATATAGTTTAAATCAAGATTGAATTATTATATAAAGGAGTCTACTTATGAAAAGAGTTATAAGTTTGTTATTATCAATCGTTATGCTTTTGAGTATAACAGCAGGTATGGAGTTCAACGCGTATGGATTAGCGAATAGTGGTTCTTGTGGGAACAATGTTACTTGGACATTTGATTCCTCATCGGGGACGCTGATAATAAGGGGTACTGGTGAAATGAACAGTTATAATGAAAGTACATATCAATCTCCGTTCTATAGAAATTCTGACATTAAAAGTGTAATTATAAGAAACGGAGTAACAAGTCTTGGTGTATGTGCGTTTTGCTATTGTAAAAATATGACAAGTATAACTATTCCAAATAGCATAACTAGCATCGGCCGTTATACATTTCGTTATTGCTCTAGCCTAACGGGTATCGTAATCCCTGAAAGTATATCAAAAATATTAACAAGTGCATTTGATCATTGTTCAGCTTTGACAAGCGTTTCCATCCCTGAAAGTGTAGAATTAATAGCGGACCTTGCATTTTCATCTTGCACGGGATTGAAAAGTATAACTATACCAAAGAACGTTACAATTATAGGCAGAGATCCATTTGGAGGGTGCTCAAATTTAACAAGTATTTCTGTTGATAGCGAAAATACTGTTTATGATAGTAGAAACAACTGTAACGCAATAATAAAAAGCTCAACAAACGAATTAATTCAGGGTTGCAAAAATACAATAATTCCCGAAGACATAAAAAGCATATATCAATATGCCTTTTACGGTTGTTCATGCTTAACGAGTATTACAATACCTAGTAGCGTAACAAATATTGGCAATTCTGCTTTTTCAAATTGCAAAGGCTTAACGTGTGTTACAATACCCAATAGCGTAACAAACATAGGTGAATATGCATTTAGCGGTTGTTTGGATTTAATAAGCGTTGCTATTTCTGAAAATGTAAAAAGCATAAAGCCGTATACATTCTATGCCTGCAAAAAATTAAAAAATATAAACATACCAGACTGTGTTGCAAGCATAGGTGAATATGCATTTTATGGCTGTATAGGGTTAACAAGTATAACGATTCCTAAAAGTGTAACAAGCATAGGCAAATCTGCAATTAGTGATTTAAAAGATGTTTATTATTCTGGCTCAGAAAGAGAGTGGAATGCAATTGATATAGATAACGATAATGATTGTTTGCTAGATTCTAATATTCATTATTATTATAGTTCAAAACCAGGAAGCGAGTCTTGCGTTGCTCACACTTGGGACAATGGAACAATAAACAATAAACCTACTTGCACTGAAAACGGATTAAAATCGTTTACGTGTACGACGTGCGGCGCGACAATGAAAGATATACTTCCAGCCGCACATTCATATAATACAGGTGTTGTAACAACCCAACCAACATGTACAGTTGCTGGAGTTAAAACATTTACTTGCTCTGTATGCGGTGGCACAAAAACTGAAATTGTACCTGCAACAGGTGTTCACATCTATGACAGTGGCAAAATAACATCACAGCCAACTTGTACAAGTGCTGGAATTAAAACGTTTACTTGCTCCGTATGCGGTGGAACAAAAACAGAAAGTGTGCCTGCAACAGGTGTTCACACTTATAATAACGGCGCAATAACAACACAGCCAACTTGTGCAAAAACTGGAGTTAAAACATACACTTGTACGGTATGTGGTGCAACCAAGACGGAAAGCGTGCCTGCAACAGGTGTTCATACATATAATGATGGTACGGTAACTACTCAGCCAACTTGTACAAAAACAGGTTTAAAAAAATATACATGTACAACGTGCGGAAACACGTACAACGAAAGCATTGATGCACTTGGACATGATTTTGTAAAGTCCAGCTTCGTAGCGCCAACTTATACATCTCGTGGGTATAATGTTTATAAATGCTCACGTTGTACAGAACAATACTATGACGATTATGTAGATGCGTTGAATCTGACTTTTAACACAAAGATTCAATCGCAAAACAACCAAACCTATAATATTGAATTGAACAAGTCTGGTGTTTTGGTGTTTGATTTTGCTGGTGACGGTCGATGCTCAATATGTATTTATGACAAAGACGGGGTGCGCGTGGATGAACTAGCCCCAGAATATAACAGTTTTTTAAATAAAACTTATTTGAATTCAAATACAGGATATGAAACCAATAGAATTGTAGGTCTTTTTGCAGGGAAATATAAAGTCGAAGTTAAATGCAGCGGCAAATTTGAAATGTATATTGATTATCAATCAGCAAATGAGACATTCACAAAAACAAAAGATTATACTTACCGTAACGCTTCTACAGCGGCAAAGATTAATCTTAATACTCAATACAACGGATTTCTTTGTAACTTAGACGAAACAGATGCATATTGTTTTGAAGTGCCAAAAGGTAGCAGACAAACTCCAATAAATATTTTGTTTTCAGTAAATAACAATCCTTTATTCTACTCATACTGTTATGTGGATTTGTATAGTGAGAACTCAGGGCAGATTTTTAGTGAATTTACAATTGGAAGTGGTGACACAAAGAGCAAGACAGTATACTTAAATGAGGGTAAGTATTATATTACTTTTTCAAAAGGGCATTCGTTAGGGAACGCATCACCAGTAACTTATTCATTTAAAGCTTTATGTGCGTCAGCTTGCACAAATCATTCGTATTTATCAACGATTAACAAAGCTGCAACTTGTGAGGAAAGCGGCGTAATAACTTATACATGCTATAATTGTGGCAATAGTTATACGACAACTATAAATGCTCTTGGACACAATTATGTTACAACAATCAAAAAAGCAACGCCTACAAATGACGGTTATAGTGAAACGTCTTGTACGCGTTGCGGAGATGAGCAGCATTATAAATATATTCCGCGGGTGTATGCAAGGTTGTCTTCAACAACCTATACTTATAACGGAAAAGCAAGAAAGCCTAAGGTAACGGTTTATAACGAGAATGGAACTTTGAGCAAAGACTGTTATACGGTTACTTATCCGAAAGGCAGAAAAAAGCTTGGCACTTATACCGTGAAGATTGAACTAAAAGGAAAATATTATTCAGGTACAATCAAGAAATCCTTTAAAATTGTTAAAAAGGTTGCAAAACCAGCGCAGGTAAAAGGCGTTACCGCCAAAACAACGCTTGACAGCAACTATTACACAGGTGCATTTAAGTCAACTTGGAAAAAAATCAAGAGCGCAGACGGTTATCAAGTTCAAACTGGTGTGCAATATGGGAACAAAAAGAAATGGACAAAGACAAAAACAATCAGCGGAGCTTCAACAACCACCTATACAGCTAATGAATATTATGGTTCGGAATTACAAGTGGTATATGTCCGAGTACGAGCTTATAAATTGGTCAACGATAAAAAGCTTTATGGTAAATGGAGCAAAACTATAAAAACAAAAGTTGTCTATAAATAATTGAACGAGCACGGCGATTTTGCCGTGCTCTAACTATTCTGTATTTACCCACAATTGTTTTGGGCTTTTATCTTGCTTTTGTGTTGATTTCCTCTGTAATTCTTGCGATGAATTCCTCGATTGAGGTTGCGCCCTCGTCGCCGTTTTTGCGTGAACGGACAGAGATTGTACCTGCCTCGATGTCCTTGTCGCCGACAAGAATCATATACGGGATTTTTTCCATCTGTGCGCTTCTGATTTTGAAGCCGATTTTTTCGCTTCTGTCGTCAAGCTCGCAGCGAACGCCTACAGCCTCGAGCTTTTCAATCATTTCGCGCGCGTAGTCCTGATGTCTGTCGGCAATCGGCAGGAATTTAACCTGTACGGGAGCCATCCAGGTCGGGAACGCACCTGCGTACTTTTCAATCAGCAGAGCGAGCGTGCGTTCATAGCAGCCGATTGAGGTGCGGTGAATGATGTACGGATTTTTCTTCTGTCCGTCGCTGTCAACGTATTCCATACCGAACTTTTCGGCAAGCATCTGGTCAATCTGGATTGTGATGAGCGTATCCTCTTTGCCGAATACGTTTTTAATCTGGATGTCGAGCTTGGGACCGTAGAAGGCAGCCTCGCCGATACCGATTTTGTATTCAAGTCCGAGGTCGTCAAGAATGTTCTTCATAACGCCCTGAGCCTCATCCCACTGCTCCTCGGTGCCGATATACTTTTCTCTGTCGTTCGGGTCCCACTGTGAGAAGCGGAACGATACGTCCTCGCGCAGACCGAGAGTTTCAAGCATATAGTCGCACAGCTCAAGACACTTTCTGAATTCGTCCTCAAGCTGGTCGGGACGGCACATAAGGTGGCCTTCGCTGATGGTGAACTGTCTTACGCGGATAAGGCCGTGCATTTCGCCCGAAGCTTCGTTACGGAAAAGAGTAGAAGTTTCGTCATATCTGAGCGGCAGGTCGCGGTATGAACGCGGCTTGTTGAGGCAAGCCTGATACTGGAACGGACAGGTCATAGGACGAAGCGCGAAAACCTCCTTGTCGTTTTCGGGGTCGCCCATAACGAACATACCGTCCTGATAGTGGTCCCAGTGACCGCTGATTTTGTAAAGGTCGCTCTTTGCCATAAGCGGCGTTTTTGTGAGCTGCCAGCCGCGCTTAGCTTCCTCGTCCTCAACCCAGCGCTGAAGAATCTGAATAATTTTTGTACCCTTCGGAAGCATAATCGGCAAGCCCTGACCGATGTAGTCAACAGTTGTGAACAGCTCGAGCTCTCTGCCGAGCTTGTTGTGGTCGCGGCGCTTTGCCTCTTCAAGCGCTTCGAGGTGCTCTTCGAGCATAGAAGCCTTCGGGAACGCTGTTCCGTATACGCGGCAGAGCATCTTGTTCTTTTCGTCGCCGCGCCAGTAAGCGCCCGTGCACTGCGTCAGCTTGAACGCCTTGACAACCTTCATATCCATAAGGTGAGGACCTGCGCAAAGCTCGGTAAACTCGCCCTGCCTGTAAAAGCTGATAGCCTCGCCCTTGTCGGCGTGCTCCTTGATAAGCTCAACCTTGTACGGCTCGTTCTTTTCCTCCATAAGCTTGATTGCCTCATCAACGGGAAGCTCAAAGCGAGTGATTTCAAGTCCTTCCTTGACAATCTTCTTCATTTCGCCCTCGATTTTTGCAAGGTCGTCGGGCGAAAATGACTTTTCAACGTCAAAGTCGTAGTAAAAGCCGTTTTCGATTGCAGGACCGATAGTCAGCTTTGCATCGGGATAAAGGCGCTTAACAGCCTGCGCCATAATGTGAGAGGCTGTGTGGTTGAAGGTTTTTCTGCCGTCCTCGTCATCAAAGGTGAGCACCTCGAGGTCGCAGTCTGTATCAATAACGGTGCGAAGGTCGCTGACTTCGCCGTTGATTTTGCAAGAGGTCGCATTTCTGTAAAGTCCCATAGAAATGTCTTTTGTAATGTCGGCTGCAGTTTTTGCTTCGTTGTATTCGAGTACAGAGCCGTCTTTGAGTGTAATTTTCATTTTTCTTCCTCCTTAAAAAATTAAACACCCTGAAATTTCAGGGTGCATAGTACACGGTTCCACCTGAATTACGCCCGCGGGCGTCACTCAACACCTTTAACGCAGGCTTACGGCACACCATTTCCTGTGTGCGGCTCGGGAGTGGTAACAATTTGTTCGCGTGTGCTTTTTCACCTGCCAAGCACTCTCTGAAACGCAGTGTCAAGCTGTCGTGTTTCCGTCATCGCCTTAATTATTAAACATATAATAACACCGCAGTATTGATTTGTCAATTAAAAGTTAATATTACTATATTATATATTGTTGACAAAACGGCGACACATATATATACTTTAATTAGTAAATAAAAGGGGAAAGCTCAATGATTTGGTACTCAAAAGAGGATATAGACAAGCTTGACAGCCTGCCCGATTTCAATCATATTATGAAGAATGACAGCAAGGTCAAAAAGATTGCGCTTGACGTTGCAAAGAAGAACGCCCTGTTCCGCAAGGCGGCGCGCGACGCTCTGAATTTAAAGCAGAAAGCGGCGTACGAAAAGCGCACGAAGGATATCAAAACCGACCCGAAGGTTATTCTTTTTTCGACCTTTGACGGCAGGTCGTACGGCGACAGCCCGAAGGCTATTTACGAATATATGCTCAGCGACAGCCGCTTTGACGACTATACTTTTATCTGGGCGTTCAGAAATCCGAAGGAGTACAAATTCCTTCTCGACAATAAAAACACGTATTTTGTTCAGCCGATGACCTCGCAGTATTATGCCGCGTGCGCTACTGCAAAATACTGGCTTTTTAACTATCGTATTTCCGACTTCATATATCCGCGTGACGAACAGGTTTACGTTCAGCTCTGGCACGGCACGCCGCTCAAAAGGCTCGGCTATGACATCGCGATTTCCGACAACATTATGAATTCACAAAAGGAAATCCGCGAAAAATACAAGATTGACGCCGACAAGTTCAGATATATCCTTGCGCCGAGCGAGTTCGCGGGCGAAAAGTTCGCTTCAGCGTGGAACTTAAACGCCATCGGCAAGGCGGACAGCGTGCTTGTAGCGGGCTATCCGCGAAACGATTTTCTCATAAACTATACTGCCGACGATGTGGAAAGCATAAAAACTGAGCTTGAAATTCCTCGCGACAAGAAGGTTATCCTTTACGCACCGACGTGGCGCGACAATCAGCACGACAGCGAGCTCGGCTACGTGTACGAGCCCGAGGCTGATTTTGACAAGCTCAGAGAAGCGCTCAGTGATGAATACGTTATTCTTTTCCGCGCGCATTACCTTGTTGCGAACAGCTTTGACTTTGACCGCTACGAAGGCTTTGTCTGGGACGTGTCGGGCGTTTCCGACATCAACCGCCTCTATATTGCGGCTGATATGCTGATGACGGATTATTCAAGCGTGTTCTTTGACTATGCAAACCTGAAAAGGCCGATACTGTTTTATATGTACGACTTTGACGCGTACGCTAACAGCATCCGCGGCTTTTACGTCGATATCGACGAGCTTCCTGGAAAAATCGTCAAAACTACCGACGGCGTTATTGACGAAATCAAGGGCATTGATTTTGACGGCTTCGATTTTGAAAAGGAGTACCCGAATTTCCGTCCTAAGTTTAATTATCTTGACGACGGCAGCGCTTCAAAGCGCGTGGCAGAGGCTGTTATTGAGGAGCTGTAATGAAGAAATTATTTACAAAAATTGCAAAGGACAGTATGCTCCTTCGTAAGCTTATACGAAAGTCGGCGTACTATTACCGCCTTGTGCGCTATAAGCTGAGGGGCTTCGGCAAATCGATTGACGACAGGCTTATCGTGCTTTCCTCGTTTACGGGCGAAAAATACGCTGATTCCCCGCGTGCGATTTATGAGTATATGATAAACAGCGGCGAATTTGACGATTATAAATTTGTCTGGTGCTTTACCGAGCCTGATAAGTATTCGTTTTTGCTCGAAAACAAAAACACGAGGATTGTAAAGCAGGCGTCAAAGGAATTTGAGGTAGTTTTTGCAACGGCAAAATACTGGGTATGCAACCACCGCGTTTCGCTTCACAGATTTCCGCGCAAAAATCAGGTGTTTATCCAGACCTGGCACGGCACGCCGCTTAAACGCCTTGGCTTTGATATAGAAAAATCGAACAACGAAAATTACACGCTTGACGAGCAGAACAAGCAATATCTTATTGACGCGAAAAAGTTTTCGTATCTGCTGTCGCCGTCGGCGTTTGCAAGCGAAAAATTCATTTCGGCGTTCGCGCTTGAACGCCTTGGCAAAACCGATATTATCATCGAGCAGGGCTATCCGCGAAACGATGAGCTGTTTTCATTTGATGATAACAAGGTAAGCTCAATCAAGGACGCGCTCGGTGTTCCGCACGACAAAAGGGTTATCCTTTACGCACCGACGTGGCGTGATAATCAGCATACGGCAAATGAGGGCTACACCTACAAAACCGAGGTTGATTTTGACAGGCTGAAAAACGAGCTCGGCGACGGATACATTATCCTTTTCCGCGCGCACTATTTTATCTCGAACAGCTTTGATTTTGAAAAATACAGCGGCTTTGTTTACGACGTTTCAAAGCTCGACGACATTAACGAGCTTTACATCATCGCTGATATGCTGATTACCGATTATTCAAGCGTGTTCTTCGATTATGCAATACTCAGACGCCCGATTATCTATTATATGTACGATTTTGATTTGTACAAAAACGAAATGCGCGGCTTTTATATTGACATTGACGAGCTTCCTGGTGCGATTGTAAAGGACGAGGACGGACTGATTGAAGAAATCAAAGCGGCTGACGGCTTTGAATACGGCGAAAAATACAAACGCTTTAATGAAAAGTTCAATTACCTTGACGACGGCAGGGCAAGCGAACGCGTAGTTAATATGACTATTAAGCAGGGGAATTAACCCCTGCTTTAATATTTCTATTGACAAATGAAAAAATCGGATTATAATATAATTAGCACTCGAAAGGTAAGAGTGCTAATTTGACAAATATTTTGATTGAAGGTGATTATTTTGAGAAAGAAACAATTTAAAGCAGAATCAAAAAAACTCCTTGATATGATGATAAATTCGATTTACACCCACAAGGAAATTTTCCTGCGCGAGCTTATTTCAAACGCAAGCGACGCTACGGACAAGCTGTATTTCAAATCGCTTACAGACACGAGCATCGACACGTCGAAGCTCGATATCCGTATCGACCTTGACAAGGACGCGCGCACGATTACTATATCCGATAACGGTATCGGTATGACGCCCGACGAGCTTGAAAAGAACCTCGGCACTATCGCAAAATCTGACTCGCTCAATTTCAAGAATGAAAATGAGGACGACGAAAATATGGAAAATATCGAGGTTATCGGTCAGTTTGGCGTAGGCTTCTATTCCTCGTTTATGGTTGCCGACAGAGTAGAGGTTGTATCAAAAGCGCTCGGCTCTGACGAGGCTGCAAGATGGACGAGCGAGGGCGCCGACGGCTATACCATTGAGCCCTGCGAAAAGGATACAATCGGTACGGTGATAACGCTTCACGTTAAGGAAAACACCGAAAACGACGATTACGACCAGTATCTTGAGCAGTACAAGATACAGGAGCTTGTAAAGAAGTACAGCGACTATATCCGTTATCCTATCGTAATGAAAATGACATCGCAGGTTCCCGACCCAGACAACGAGGGCGAGTATATCACCGAGGAGGGCGACGAAACGCTCAATTCGATGGTTCCGCTCTGGCGCAAGAGCAAGGGCGAAATCAAGAACGAGGATTACAATGAATTTTATAAGCAAAAATTCTATGACTACACCGACCCTGCGCTTGTAATTCACTCAAAGACCGAGGGACAGGCAACGTTTGACGCGCTTATGTTTATCCCGAAAAACGCACCGTTTGACTTCTACTCAAAGGAGTACGAAAAGGGACTACAGCTCTACTCAAACGGCGTGCTTATTATGGACAAATGCGCCGATTTGCTCCCCGATTATTTCAGCTTTGTAAAGGGACTTGTTGACAGCGCTGATTTGTCGCTTAATATCTCACGCGAGATTTTACAGCACGACCACCAGCTCAAAATTATAGCAAAGGCAATTGACAAGAAAATCAAGTCCGAGCTTACGAAGCTTCTTCGCAAGGAGCGCGAAAAGTATGAGGAGATTTTCAAAACCTTCGGCGTACAGCTCAAGTGGGGCGTTTATGCCGATTACGGTATGAACAAGGACGGACTTAAGGACCTGCTTCTGTTCAAGTCGTCAAACGGTGGCTACACAACTCTTAAGGAGTACCGCGACAGAATGGCTGATTCTCAGGATGATATTTATTATGCCTGCGGCGAAAACGAGGAAAAAATCGCGCTTTTGCCACAGTGTGAGGCTGTCAAGGAAAAGGGCTTCGAGGTGCTTTACTTTACCGACGACGTAGACGAATTTGCAATTCAGATGCTTATGGAATATGACGGCAAGCATTTTGCAAATATCCTAAAGGACGATTTTGACCTTTCCACCGACGCAGAAAAGGAAGCTATCCAAAAGAAGAACGAGGACTCAAAGGAGTGGCTCGAAAAGATGAAAAACCTGCTCGGCGACGAGGTAACGGCAGTCAAGCTCACTAACAAGCTCGGCAAGCACGCCGTATCGCTTGCGGCAGAGGGTTATGTCAGTCTTGAAATGGCAAAGGTGTTCTCGCAGATGCCAGGCGGCGACGGAATGAAGGCTCAGCTTGTGCTTGAAATCAGCTCTGAGCATCCTATTGCCGAAAAGCTCGCTTCGTCAGACGATGAAACGCTCGAAAAATACACAAAAATTCTCTATAATCAGGCGCGCCTGATTGCAGGACTTTCGGTTGACAACCCGACTGAGCTTGCCGACAGCATAGCAGAATTGATGGTTTAACAGCAAAAAACAGATGACTCCACGTCATCTGTTTTTTTAATCATCATTGTTCAGAATCATCAGAGTTTGCACATATCCAGTTGAAGCAAACATTTTCTGATACATTATTATGAAGTTCTTTTCAAGCATATTGTTGACAAGTCTGCGCGTCAGCGAGTCGTACATAAGATTGAAGCCGTATTTATCCGACAGCGCAACTGCCTCGTCAACAAGTTCCAAAGCAACGTCGTCGTGCGTGCCGTCAGAAAAGATTGTCATTACCTTCAGCCTTTTGTTGCGCGGCGCGAGAAGTTGTGCTAAGTACGCAAGGTTGCCGCGATAGAAGAATATCGTGTGCGCGCTTGAAAACTTCTTAAGCTTTTTTGCGCCCTTTCCGCTGAATTTGTGAAGTGAACGGCGCGCGCCTGCAAGCACAAGAAACACGTCGTAGTTTTCGTCAATAAGAAGATAGTCGCCTCTGGTGAGCCAGCGCGGAATATAATATCTGAAATACGCTTCGATAAAATCCCTGCGCTCCTCCTCTTTTGGACACAAAAACTTAAACAGTCTGTGCTCAGTAAGCTTTTGCGACATAATTTCGCTGAGCTTTTTTATTTCCTTTTCTCGTAAATCTCTGATAAGCATTAGTTATCTTCCTTTACAATTTGTGATTTTTCGAGCTTTTTG
>JAFWKC010000062.1 GCA_017514345.1 Eubacterium sp. | reverse complement strand
TGAATTATAATTCTTTGATGAATTTTGGAGGAAAATAATGTTTACTCACCTTCATCTCCACACGCAGTTCAGCCTGCTTGACGGTGCGTGCCGTCTTGACAGGCTTGTTAGTCGTGCAAAGGAGCTGGGGATGACCTCGCTTGCTATTACCGACCACGGTAATATGTACGGCGCTGTGGACTTTTACAGAGCGTGCAAAAAAGAGGAGATTAAGCCGATTATCGGCTGTGAGGTTTACGTTGCGCCGCGCACTCGGTTTGACAAGGAAAAAATGCTCGACAAGGAGTATAATCACCTTATCCTTCTTGTGAAGAACGAAACGGGCTACAAAAACTTAATAAAAATGGTGTCTCTCGCATATACTGAGGGCTTTTATTTTAAGCCGCGCATTGACCGTGATTTGCTCGAAAAATACTCTGACGGGCTCGTGTGCCTTTCGGCGTGTCTTGCTGGCGAAATTCCTCATCTTTTGCTCCAAAAGGACTATGACGGCGCCAAGCGCGCGGCACTATGGTACAGCGAGGTTTTCGGCGAGGGTAACTATTATCTTGAAATACAGGACCACGGACTGTCGGAGCAAAAGGTTGTGCTTGACGGAATAAGACGTCTTAACGACGAAACGGGAATACCGATGGTTGCTACTAACGACGTTCACTACGTTATGAAAGAGGACGCCGATATCCAGCAGGTGCTTATTTGTATCGCGACGAATAAAACGCTCGGCGAGGATACTGGACTTGAATTTCATAGCGACAATTTCTATCTCAAAAGCGAGGACGAAATGCGCTCGCTGTTTGACGGCTTTGAAGGCGCGATTGAAAATACGGAAAAAATTGCCGATATGTGCAATTTTGATTTTGAGTTCGGCAACACAAAGCTACCGTATTTTGAAACGCCCGATAATATGGACCATTTTGAATATTTCAGAAAGCTCTGCTACAAAGGGCTTCGTAAGCGTTACGGACAGGACGTTCCCGACGAGTACGTGTCGCGGCTTGAATACGAGCTTGAAACTGTTAACAAAATGGGTTACACCGACTACTATCTGATTGTTCAGGACTTCGTGCGCTTTGCAAAAAGCAGGGATATTCCCGTAGGTCCTGGACGTGGCTCGGGCGCAGGCTCGCTCGCCGCTTACTGTATCGGCATCACCGACCTTGACCCGATGAAATACGATTTAATTTTTGAGCGTTTTCTAAATCCAGAGCGTGTTTCAATGCCTGATTTCGATATTGACTTCTGCTACGAAAGGCGGCAGGAGGTTATCGACTATGTTACAGAAAAATACGGCGCTGACCACGTCGCGCAGATTGTAACCTTCGGTACTTTGCAGACGCGCGCCGCAATCCGCGACGTAGGCAGAGCGATGGGTATGCCTTATTCTGCTGTTGACGCCGTTGCAAAAATGGTGCCAAACGATTTCAAAATAACTATTGAAAAGGCTGTAGAAAAAAGCTCTGCGCTCAGAAACGCTATGGCGGAAAACGAAGAGGTTGCAAAGCTTATTCAGACGGCGCGTCAGGTTGAGGGTATGCCGCGCAATACGTCTACTCACGCGGCTGGAGTCGTAATTACGCACGACCCCGTGTCGAGCTACGTTCCGCTTGCGACGAACGACGGACTCGTTGTAACTCAGTATATTATGACGACTCTTGAGGAGCTCGGACTGCTCAAAATGGATTTTCTCGGACTTCGTACGCTTACCGTTATTGACGATGCTTCAAAGGCAGCGGGAATAAATATTCACGAAATACCGATTGACGACGAAAAGGTGTACAAGCTGTTTGCAAAGGGACATACCGAGGGTATATTCCAGTTCGAAAGCAGCGGTATGAAGCAGATGCTTATGAACCTTAAGCCGACGGCGCTTGAGGATTTAATTGCCGCGACTTCGCTTTACCGTCCAGGACCTGCAAGCCAGATTGATACGTTTGTAGAGAATTCAAAAAACAAGAATAATATAAAATATGATACGCCGCTTCTTGAACCTATTTTGAAAAACACATACGGCTGTATGGTATATCAGGAACAGGTTATGCAGATATTCCGCTCGCTTGCGGGATATTCCTTTGGCAGAGCTGACGTTGTGCGCCGTGCTATGAGCAAAAAGAAGCACGACGTTATGGAGCAGGAGCGCAGCACCTTTATTGACGGTTGTGCAAAGAATAATATTGATTTTAAAACTGCAAACGCTATATTTGACAAGATGACCGATTTTGCTTCGTATGCGTTTAACAAATCGCACGCGGCGTGCTACGCGCTTGTCGCATATCAGTGTGCTTATCTCAAAACGTACTATCCTGCAGAATTTATGGCGGCGCTTCTTACGTCCGTGCTTGATTCGTCAAACAAGGTAGCGCGCTATATTGCTGAGTGCAAACGCCTTGGACTCCGCCTTGCTCCGCCTAATATCAATTCTTCGATGAAGGGCTTTACTGCCAACGGAAAGGTTATTAATTACGGTCTGCTTGGTATTAAAAATCTTGGTAATGATTTTATTGAAGAGATAATTGCAGAGCGAAGCAAGGGTGATTTTGAAAACCTGTTTGATTTCTGCGAGCGTATGCAGAGCAGTCATTTTAACCGACGCGCAGTTGAGTCGCTTATCAGATGCGGCGCGCTCGACGGAATGGGTGCAAACAGACGCCAGATGCTTCAGGGGCTTCCCGTGCTTACTACGAATATCGAGGAACAGCACAGAAAAACTATGTACGGACAGGTAGGACTGTTTGACATAAGCGAGGATTTCGGTATGGAATTTGAGCTTCCTGACGTAAAGGAATTTCCGAAATCAGAGCTGTTGCAGATGGAAAAGGAAATGACTGGACTGTATCTTTCGGGACACCCGATGGATAAGTATGAGGATTATATCACGCGTGCAGGCTGTGTCCGCACCTTCGAGGTGATTGAAGCAGGCGGCGCGTCGTCAAATCTGAAAGCAGGCGCAAGCGTTACGCTTTGCGGTATTATCAGTCATATCACAATAAAGCAGACGCGCGCAAACAAAGCGAATATGGCGTTCGTAACGCTTGAGGATTTGTACGGTACTGTTGAAATCGTGCTTTTCCCGAAGGTATTTTTGCAGTACGCTTCGCTTGTGCGCGAGGGCGAGGTTATCGCAGTATCGGGTACGCTTTCAATTGAAGACGAAAAGGAAGCGAAAATCCTTGTAAACGCTGTGTTTAAGCCTGGAGCTGACGCTCCTGCTGTTCAACAGCCAAAGAAGTCAGACAGCAAGCGTCGCGGCCTTTATCTGAAATTCAGAAGCAGCGACGACAAGCGTGTTGACAAAGCAAAGATTATCACATCGATTTTTGACGGCGATATGCCTTTATATTTCTATTTTGAGGACGAAAAAAAGTATCATCATATGCCGCGCAGCAGCTATGTGCAGGTTAACGATACTATGCTTTCCGAGCTTAAAAGGCTGCTTGGCGATAAAAATGTTGTAGTTATATATTGACAATGATTGACATTTTTATTAAAATATATACTAATTTACAGATTTCAAACCTTTAAGGAGGTAATAGTATGAAGAAAATTGCTGTACTCACAAGCGGCGGCGACGCACCTGGTATGAACGCTTGTATCAGAGCGGTTGTAAGAACTGCCCGTGAAAACAATATTGAGGTTCTCGGCGTTGAAAGAGGATATAACGGTCTTATCAACGGAGAGTTTGTTAATGACGGAAAAACGCTTGAGCACCGTTCGGTATCGGATATTATCAATCGCGGCGGTACAATTCTCTATACTGCAAGATGTCCTGAATTTGCTACTGAGGACGGTATGCGCAGAGCAATCAAAACGTGTCAGGAGCACGGTATTGAGGGCGTTGTTGTTATCGGCGGCGACGGCTCGTTCCGCGGCGCGCGCGACCTCAGCGAAAGAGGAATTCCCTGCGTAGGTATTCCTGGAACAATTGATAACGATATCGCTTGCTGTGATTATACAATCGGCTACGATACCTGCCTTAATACAATTATGGAACTTGTTGACCGTATCCGCGATACAAGCGAATCTCACGACAGATGCTCTGTTATCGAGGTTATGGGACGTCACGCTGGTTATCTTGCGCTTAATTCGGGCATCACCTGCGGCGCTACTTCAATTCTTATTCCCGAGGTTCCGTTTGATATCGAAAAGCACGTTATTGAGCGTATGCAGAAAACAATGCGCGCACATAAGAAGCACTTTATCATTATTGCCGCAGAAGGCGTAGGCATTGATGTTAAGGAGCTTGCAAAAGAAATCGAAGAAAAAACGGGCGTTGAATCAAGAGCGACTGTTCTCGGTCATACTCAGCGCGGCGGTTATCCGACTGCAAAAGACAGAATTATGGCAACGCGTATGGGCAACTATGCTGTAAAGCTTCTTATGCAGGACGTTGGAAATCGTGTTGTTGCAGCGCAGAAGGATGAAATCGTTGATTACGATATCTTTGAAGCGCTCAATATGACAAAGAGCATTGATATGGAGCTCTATAACGTAGCGCACGAGGTTTCAATTTAACAAATAAGTTTTTATAGACAGGCTGAATTTCAGCCTGTTTATTTTTTTGCAGACTGCACACAATAATTACGGTGATTATATGAAAAAAGCTATAAGGATTTTTGATTATATTATTGCTGTAATATGTGCAATCGTTTTTGCTTTTGTAGTAGTCGGCAATTTAGTGCTTCCCGACGAGGTTATGAGCTTCGGCGACGACGGCGGGTATTATTCGTCGCTTTATTCCTACAGTACGGACAAAACAAAATCTGTGGATTACCAGAGCGCAGGCGAAGTAAGCAGGGAACTTAAGCTTCTTGGCGTATTTCCAGTAAAAACGGTGACCGTTACGCACACAGAGCCAAAGCAGGTGCTTGTCAGCGGCGAGGTGTTCGGCATAAAGCTTTATACAGACGGCGTTATTGTCGTCGGCTCTCAAAACGTTGACGCAAACGGAAAAAGCGTTAACCCCGCACAGGAAGCAGGTATTAAAATAGGTGATATAATAGTATCTATTAATAATATAGAGGTGTTTTCTTCAAACGAGGTAACGACTCTGCTCAACGAAAACAACGGCGACAGCTACAGAATTAAGGTTAAGCGCGACGGAAGATACAGAACGTTTACTCTTACTCCAGTCTACTCAGAGCGCGAAGGCTGCTACAAGGCAGGAATGTGGGTGCGTGACTCGACGGCGGGCATAGGTACTATTACATTTTATAATAAGGAGCAGGGGACCTTTGCTTCGCTCGGACACCAGATAAACGACGTCGATACAAATGACCTTATGCCGCTGTTGGAGGGTGAAGCAGTAGGCGCAGAGGTAACGCGCGTGCAGAAGGCGCGCTCTGGAACGGCAGGCTCGCTGTCGTGCGATTTCAAGGAAGAGATTATCGGTCAGCTGCTTGACAATAACGAATTCGGACTGTACGGCGCATATGCAAGAATAAGCGATACCGCCGTACCGTATGAGATTGCGTCGCGAAGCGAGGTGCATAAAGGAAAAGCACAGATTATTTCGACGGTCAGTGATTCAAAGCCAAAGGCGTACGACGTAGAAATAACACATATAAGGTATAAGGGCGATAACAGTCAAAAGGACCTTGTAATCAAGGTTACCGACAGCGAGCTACTCAAAATTACGGGTGGAATTGTACAGGGAATGAGCGGAAGTCCAGTCATTCAGGACGGCAAGCTTGTAGGCGCGCTGACGCACGTTATCGTTAATAATCCAGAAAAAGGCTATGCGATTTTTTCTGACACAATGCTGAAAGCGTCAACAATTGCAAAATAAATTTTATATTTTTTTCAGATAAAAAGAGGAGAAGTTATTTCTTCTCTTTTTTACTTGCGTTCTACATATGGTGGCGTGAGTGAAAATTCACCCCAAATATTGACAAAATCAATCTTTGTGCATTTTTAACGAATTTTGAAAAATATTTTTGTAAAATCATACGAAAAAGTTTTTTTGAAAAAAATTACACTTTTTGCAAAAAAATGCTTGACAATGCGCTATTGTTATAATATAATAGGCAAGCGTGTGAATAACTGTATATTAATATAATATATATAGGAGCACACAACCAGATATGCGATGATGCTGGAGGTTGCGTCTGAGAGTAACTGATGCTCTCGATAACCCAGACGGTAATTTCAGCGGAGTATGTCCGATTTTAAACCGGGCGAAATTAATCCAGACTGCTGATTTAGCTTTGACTTGCGAACACTGCTATATCAGGAACCGCGTCCGAATGAATATCATTCGGCTTAATTAATGAGGACGAATGAAACACACGGCTTCGTGGTAGGATTTGTCTGGAAAACTCGCACCACAAAATTTTCATGGAGGAAAATCAAATGGCAGCAAGTAAAGTAAAAATCAGAATTCGTCTCAAGGGCTATGATCACTCACTCGTTGATCAGGCTTCTGAGAAAATTGTTGAAACTGCAAAGAGAACAGGCGCACAGGTTAGCGGTCCTATCCCGCTTCCTACCGAAATCGAGAAGGTTACAATCCTTCGCGCTGTACACAAGTACAAGGACAGCCGTGAGCAGTTTGAGCAGAGAACACACAAAAGACTCATCGACATTCTCAGACCTTCAAACAAAACTGTTGAAGCTCTGACCAGTCTTGAGCTCCCAGCTGGCGTAGAAATCGAAATCAAGCTTTAATCGATTTTATACAAGGCTGAGGTCATGTTGGGGAAGCCCAACCAATAACCAAAGGAGGAATAAAACATGAAGAAAGGTCTTATCGGTAAGAAAATCGGCATGACACAAATCTTCGACGAAGCAGGCAACGCAGTTCCTGTAACAGTTGTAGAAGCTGGTCCATGCGTAGTTACCCAGAAGAAGACAATGGAGAACGACGGCTACGAAGCAATCCAGGTTGGTTTCGGCGATGTTAAGGTTAGCAGAGTCAACAAGCCAATGAAGGGACACTTCGACAAGGCTGACGTAGCTCCAAAGAAAACACTCAAGGAGTTCCGTCTTGAAAACATCGCTGACATCAACGTGGGCGATATCATCAAGGCTGACACGTTTGAGGCAGGAGAAATTGTAGACGTTAAGGGCACAAGCAAGGGTCACGGTACCGCTGGTGCAATCAAGCGCTGGAATTTCTCAAGACTTCGTATGAGCCACGGTACTGGTCCTAACCACCGTCACCAGGGTTCACTCGGTGCTTGCTCAAGTCCTTCAAGAGTATTCAAGGGCAAGAAGATGGCAGGTCACTACGGTCACGAAAAAGTAACAGTTCAGAACCTTAAGGTTGTAAAGGTTGACGCAGAAAACAACCTCATCGCAATCAAGGGTGCTATCCCAGGTCCAAAGGGCGGAATTGTTGTCATCGCAGATGCGGTTAAAGCATAACGAAAGGAGAGATAAATATGGCACAGGTTCAGGTTTTTAACCAGGAAGGAAGAAGAACTTCCAAATTAGAACTTGCAGATTCAGTATTCGGTATCACACCAAATGCTAATGCAATGCATCTTGCTGTTGTTAGCTATCTTGCTAATCAGCGTCAGGGCACACAGTCAACTCTCACTCGTTCAGAAGTAAGCGGTGGCGGTGCAAAGCCCTGGAGACAGAAGGGTACAGGTCGTGCACGTCAGGGCTCAATCAGAAGCCCGCAGTGGACACACGGCGGTATTGCTCTTGGCCCGAAGCCAAGAAAGTACAAGGTTAACCTCAATAAGAAGGTTAAGAGACTTGCAATGAAATCAGCACTTTCAAGCAAGGTTGCAGCAGACGAAATGATAGTCATCAACAAGATTGAGCTTGAGGAAATCAAGACAAAGGCTGTTGTTGAAATGCTTGCTAAGCTTAAGGCTGCTAAGAAAGCTCTTATCGTTACAGAAAATGCAGACGAAAAGATTTACAAGAGCGCACGCAACATCGAGGGCGTTAAGGTCACAACAGTAAACACACTTAATGTTTACGACATTCTTAACTGTGACTCCTTCATCGTTCTTAAGGATGCAGCAAAGAAAATTGAGGAGGTATATGCATAATGAAAACAGCTCAGGATATTATTCTTAAGCCTGTAATCACAGAGGAATCTATGATGGGCATTATGATGAAAAAGTATACCTTCAAGGTTGCTAAGGACGCTAACAAAATCGAAATTGCCAAGGCTGTTGAGGAAGTTTTCCCTGGCACAGAGGTTGCTAAGGTTAACACAATCAACGTTCGCGGCAGAAAGCGTCGCCAGGGTTACAACGTAGGCTACACTCCGTCATGGAAGAAGGCTATCGTAACTCTTACCGAGGATTCAAAGGAAATTGAGTTCTTCAACGATATGATGTAACAAATATATAATAATCATTATATAGACACAAACGACAACCTAAACAAAACCGCGAATGATGAGGTATGAAGAGTGCCATCTCTTCGCAAAGTTATTCGTAATAAGGAGATTAATAATGGCAGTAAGAAATTATAAGCCGACTACTCCTTCAAGGAGAAATATGTCGGTAATCGATTATTCTTCTTTGTCTAAGGTTGCTCCAGAAAAGTCACTTCTTCAGCCACTTAACAAGAAGTCAGGACGCAACAGCTACGGAAGAATTACAGTTCGCCACAGAGGCGGCGGAAACAGAAGAAAGTACCGTATAATCGACTTCAAGAGAAACAAGTTCGATATTCCTGCAACTGTAAAGACAATCGAGTACGATCCTAACAGATCAGCTCATATCGCTCTTATTCAGTACGAGGACGGTGTAAAAAGCTACATCACAGCTCCCGAGGGACTCAAGGTCGGCGACACAGTTATCGCAGGCACAGATGTAGATATCGTAACAGGCAACGCACTTCCGCTTGAAAATATGCCTGTAGGTACAATCGTTCATAACGTTGAGCTTTATCCCGGTAACGGCGCACAGCTTGCTCGTTCAGCAGGTAACAGCGCTCAGCTTATGGCTCTCGAAGGTCCTTATGCACTTTTAAGACTTCCTTCTGGCGAGCTTCGCAACGTACCAAAGGAGTGCATCGCAACAGTCGGCGTTGTTGGTAACGCAGACCACGCAAACGTAAAAATCGGTAAAGCAGGCAGAAAGCGCAATATGGGCTGGAGACCTACAGTCCGCGGTTCTGTTATGAACCCGAACGACCACCCGCACGGTGGTGGTGAAGGTAAGTCACCTATCGGACGTCCTGGTCCGTGCACACCTTGGGGTAAACCTGCTCTCGGTTATAAGACACGTTCAAAGAAAAAGGCGTCTAACAAGATGATCGTTCGCCGCAGAAACGGCAAATAAACGGAAAGGAGAAGATTAAATGAGTAGAAGTACTAAAAAAGGCCCCTTCGTCGAAGAAAGCCTCTTCAAAAAGGTAGAAGCTCTCAATGCAAAGGGCGACAAGCAAGTTATTAAGACTTGGTCAAGAAGTTCAACAATCTTCCCTGAGTTCGTTGGTCACACATTTGCTGTTCACGACGGAAGAAAGCACGTTCCTGTATACGTTACAGAGGATATGGTTGGACACAAGCTCGGTGAATTTGCACCGACAAGAACATTCAGAGGCCACGCAGGCTCAAAGACTGGTAAGTAAGGGAAAGGAGAATTATAATGGAAGCAAAAGCTAAAGCAACTTATGTCCGTATGTCTCCGAGAAAGGTACAGATTGTACTTGACCTTATCAGAAAACAACCTGCTGACAAGGCTATGGCAATTCTCAAGTTCACACCAAAGGCAGCTTGCGAGCCAGTATCAAAGGTTCTCAAGTCAGCTATGGCAAACGCTGAGAATAACTTCAATATGGACGTAACAAGATTATATGTAGCAGAGGCTCACGTAGCTCCTGGCCCGATTCTCAAGAGAATTCAGCCGAGAGCACAGGGCAGAGCTTACAGAATCAACAAGAGAACATCACACATTACCCTTGTACTCAAGGAAATGGAAGACTAAGCGAGGAGGAAAAGTTAATGGGACAGAAATGTAATCCTACCGGTCTTAGAATCGGTGTCATCAAAAACTGGGACTCACGCTGGTATGCTAAGAAGGGCGATTTCGCAGACCTCCTTATCGAGGACTACAACCTTCGTCAGTATCTTCTTAAAACACTCCACAGTGCTGGTGTTCCAAAGGTAGAAATCGAAAGAGATGCAAAGAGAGTAAGAATCAACATCCACTGCGCTAAGCCTGGTATGGTTATCGGCAAGCAGGGTGCTGAGATTGAAAAGCTCAAGGAGCTTTGCGCTAAGAAGCTTGGCAAGGACACAAGCGAGGTATTCATCAACATCGTTGAGATTAAGAATCCTGACCTTAACGCTACTCTCGTAGCACAGTCAATCGCTCAGCAGCTCGAAAGACGTGTAGCTTTCAGAAGAGCTGTTAAGGGTGCAATCAGAAACACAATGCGTCTTGGCGCTCGCGGTATCAAGATTCAGGTATCAGGCCGTATCGGCGGTGCAGAAATCGCGCGTTCAGAGACTTACAAGGAAGGTACAATTCCGCTTCAGACAATCCGTGCTGACATTGATTACGGTACCTGGGAGGCTGCAACAACCTACGGTCGTATCGGTATCAAGGTTTGGATTTATCAGGGCGAGGTACTTCGTGAGTCAAGAAACAACAACCGCAGACGCGACAATCGCAGAAGAAACAATAATCGCAAGGAAGGGGGAAATAAATAATGCTCTTACCTAAGCGTGTAAAACACAGAAAGCAGCACAGAGGTCGTATGACAGGTGCAGCATCAAGAGGTAACAAGGTAACATACGGTGAGTTCGGTCTTGCAACAACAGAGCCTGCATGGATTACAGCAGCTCAGATTGAAGCAGCCCGTGTCGCTATGACCCGTTACACAAAGCGTGGCGGTCAGGTATGGATTAAGATTTTCCCTGATAAGCCGATTACAGCAAGACCTGCTGATACCCGTATGGGTAAAGGTAAAGGTAATGTTGACTACTGGGTAGCAGTTGTTAAGCCAGGCAGAGTTATGTTCGAGCTTGGCGGCGTTAGCGAAGAGATTGCTCGCGAGGCTATGCGTCTGGCAGCTAACAAGCTTCCCGTTAAGTGCAAGTTTGTTAAGAAAGAAGAAGAGGGAGGCGAGCAGTAATGAAAGCATCAGAAATCAGAGAACTTTCTGCTGAGCAGAGAGCAAAGAAGCTTGCAGAGCTTAAAGATGAGCTTTTCAACCTTCATTTCCAGCAGGCTATCAATCAGCTCGACAACCCTATGAGAATTAAAGCAGTCAAGAAAGATATCGCTCGTATCAAGACAGTTGAAAGAGCTATCGAACTTGAAAATGCTAATTCGTAAGGAGGTAACTGATTATGGATAGAAACCTCAGAAAAACAAGAATCGGTGTTGTTTCATCAAACAAGATGGACAAGACAGTAGTTGTTACAATCAAAGAGCGTGTTAAGCACCCTCTTTACAACAAAATCGTTAATAACACAATCAAGTACAAGGCACACGATGAAAACAACGAGTGCGGCGTAGGCGACAAGGTTCAGATTATGGAGACCCGTAAGCTCTCTAAGGATAAGAACTGGCGTGTTGTTAAGATTATCGAGAAAGCTAAATAATCATTACGATTTACAGCTTTTAACCCCCTATATATTATATACATTATATGTAGGGGCGGATATCATCCGCCCGAGGGGAAAACAATTTTGGTACTATTAATTTAGTCATATTGAAAATAATAACTGCAAATTGAACGCAAAGTGTTATTTTGCAGTACGAAGGAGGAAAACGCTGTGATACAACAGGAAAGTCGTCTTAAGGTTGCAGACAACACAGGTGCCAAAGAAATTCTTTGCATTCGTGTTCTCGGCGGCTCAGGCAGAAAGTACGCTAACATTGGCGACGTAATCGTTGCAACCGTTAAAAAGGCTGCTCCAGGTGGCGTTGTTAAGAAGGGCGAAGTTGTTAAAGCAGTCATCGTTCGTACAACTAAAGGTGTACGTCGTGATGATGGTCAGTATATTCGTTTCGACGAAAATGCTGCCGTAATTATTCGTGAGGATAAAACCCCGCGAGGCACCCGTATTTTTGGTCCCGTAGCAAGAGAGCTTCGTGAAAAGGATTATATGAAGATTCTCTCTCTCGCTCCCGAAGTACTTTAATGGAGGTGCCGATATGAAGAAAATGTTTGTAAGAACAGGTGATACAGTTCAGGTATTATCTGGTAAGTCAAAAGGCGTAAGAGGCGAGGTTCTCGCAGTAAGTCCTAAAGAAGGCAAGGTTATCGTTAAGAAGGTACAGGTTGTTACTAAGCACGTTAAGCCTAACAGACTTGGCGAGCAGGGCGGACTTGTTGAGGTTGAATCAGCTCTTTACGCATCAAAAGTACAGTTAGTATGCCCTAAGTGCGGCGAGAACACTCGCGTAGGTCACAAGAAGGGCGGCATCCGCGTTTGTAAGAAGTGCGGACACGAGTTTTAAAAAGGGAGGACATAACAAATGGCAGCAAGGTTAAAAGAAACCTATAAGAGCGAAATCGCTCCTGCACTTATGAAAAAGTTTGAATACAAGTCTGTTATGCAAATCCCGAAGCTTGACAAGGTTGTAATCAACGTTGGTGCGGGCGAAGCTCGTGAAAATTCAAAAGTAATTGACGCTATTGTTTCTGACGTAACACAAATCGCAGGCCAGAAGCCAATCGTTTGTAAGGCAAAGAAATCAGTAGCTAACTTTAAACTCCGTGAGGGTATGCCAATCGGTGTTAAAGTAACTCTCCGCGGCGAAAAGATGTATGAATTTGTTGACAGATTCTTCAATCTCGCTCTTCCGAGAGTTCGTGACTTCAGGGGTATCAATCCTAACTCCTTTGACGGCAGAGGCAACTATGCTATGGGTGTTAAGGAGCAGCTCATATTCCCTGAGATTGATTATGATAAGATTGACAAGGTTCGCGGTATGGACATCATCTTTGTTACAACCGCTAACACAGACGAAGAAGGCAGAGAGCTCCTCAGATTAATGGGCGCTCCGTTTGCAGAGTAAGGAGGGATTATCGTGGCTAAAACATCTATGAAGGCAAAGCAGCAAAAGCCTGCAAAGTATTCAACGAGAGCTTACAACAGATGTAAGATCTGCGGTAGACCTCATGCTTATCTGCGTAAGTATGGCGTATGC
>JAFWKC010000061.1 GCA_017514345.1 Eubacterium sp. | reverse complement strand
TCGGAGAGCTTATCCAAGAAACCGCATAAAAAGAAAAACAGCATAACCGTAGTTATGCCATTAATCTTAAACTTTTAGGACGCCCTCGGGGTACTCCTTATTTATGTAGGAGACCCCGACGGGCTTATTTTTTTTTGCTTTGAGCTTTTGGTTAATCGCGCAAAGCGCTCGGACAATAAGTATTCAGTTTTCGGTATTCAGTATTCAGCTCGTTGGTGCTGCGCAGGGCTATTATAATAGGTGTGGACAAAGTCCGCCATTAAGCTCAACACTTAACACTTAAAGCTTAAAACCAAAAAATAATAATTGACATCTACGCTTTGCAGAGTTAAAATAGAAAGGTAAAGATGTTATTAGAGAAAAGGAGACGATTATTATGAATCAATACATCGAAAGCGTTATCGCAAGAGTTGAGCAGCGCGACAGCGAAAAGCCTGAATTTATCCAGTGCGTTAAAGAGGTTCTTCGCTCACTCGAGGGCGTTGTTAACGAAAATCCTGCACTTGAGGAAAACGATATTCTCGGCAGAATGGTTGAGCCTGAAAGATTTATCTGCTTCCGCGTTGCATGGGTTGACGACGAGGGCAAAACTCAGGTTAACAGAGGCTTCCGCGTGCAGTTCAATTCTGCAATCGGTCCTTACAAGGGCGGACTTCGCTTCCATCCGAGCGTAAATGCTTCAATTATGTACTTCCTCGGCTTCGAGCAGACCTTCAAGAACTCTCTTACAGGTCTTCCGATGGGCGGCGGTAAGGGCGGCTCAGACTTCGACCCGCGCGGAAGAAGCAACGGCGAAATTATGCGCTTCTGTCAGGCATTTATGACAGAGCTTCAGCGCCACATCGGTCCTGACGTTGACGTTCCTGCAGGCGACATCGGCGTAGGCGGCAGAGAAATCGGCTACCTCTTCGGTCAGTACAAGAGAATCCGCGACGCTTATCAGAACGGCGTTCTTACGGGTAAGGGACTTACATACGGCGGCTCTCTCATCAGACCTGAGGCTACGGGCTTCGGCGCTGTATACTATGCTTGTGAAGTATTCAAGCACGAAAACGACGACATCAAGGGCAAGACCTTTGCTCTTTCGGGCTTCGGTAACGTAGCGTGGGGCGCTGCAAAGAAGATTGCAGAGCTCGGCGGCAAGGCTGTTACACTTTCAGGTCCTGACGGATACGTTTACGACCCAGACGGTATCGTAACTGAAGAAAAGCTCAACTTTATGCTCGAAATGCGCGCATCAGGCAGAGATAAGGCTCAGGATTACGCCGACAAGTTCGGCTGTGAATTCCACGCAGGCGAAAAGCCGTGGGGAGTTAAGGTTGACGTTGCTATGCCTTGCGCAACTCAGAACGAGGTTACTATCGACGAGGCTAACAAGATTATCGCTAACGGCACAAAGTACTACATCGAGGTTGCTAATATGCCGACTACTGAGGACGCATTTGACCTGTTTATGGAAACTGAGGGCGTTATCATCGCTCCTTCAAAGGCTGTTAACGCAGGCGGCGTTTGCGTATCAGGTCTTGAAATGAGCCAGAACTCTCAGCGCCTTCGCTGGACAGCAGAAGAGGTTGATGAAAGACTTCACAACGCTATGGTTGAAATCCACAAGATTTCAATGGAAGCTGCTGAGCGTTACGGTATGGGTTACAACCTTGTTGCGGGCGCAAATATCGCAGGCTTCGAGAAGGTTGCTCAGGCAATGCTCGAGCAGGGTATTTATTAATTCAGTATTACGCAGTCCTCTTTTTGAGGACTGTTTTGTTTAAAGGGTGAAATTTATGAAAAAGCTATTATCAGTTATTCTTGCGGCTGCTATGCTTCTCAGCATCGGCGCGGCGGCTGACCTTTCCGCGCTTGCCGCAGCTGCGCCTAAGACGCCGACGGGCGTAACGGCGTACGCAACCTCAACCTCGGCAATAACAGTCAAATGGAACAAGGCAAAGGGCGCAAAGAAATACATTGTGCTTCGCTCTGCTTCAAAGGACGGAAAGTACAAAAAAATTGCAACCGTCAGGAAAACGAGCTGCAATTCCGCAAAGCTGAAAGCCAACAAAAAGTATTTTTACAAGGTTAAGGCTGTGTCGGGGAAAAAGCAGAGCAAGGTGTCAAAAATCGCCTCGGCAAAAACGCACAAGAAGTATGACGCGGCGGCGCTGAAGCGTATTTATCTTGACGTAGTTAACAGCAAGCTCAGAGACCACGGCGAGCCGACGACTAAGGTTTACGGCATTATGGCGTATGACGAATACACAAGCTATACGGGCTATTATGTTGACGGCGTAAGCATTATCAGGCTGAAGGATTTCAACAACGACGGTGTTCCCGAGCTGTTTGTGTGCTACAGCAACGACCTCGACCAAACTAAGGACGGCAAGTATCTGTACGCAAACGCTTCGCACGGCAACCGCGGCTTTATCTGCGAGATTTTCCGTTTTGAAAACGGCTCTGCAAGCCTTGTATATAAGTGCAACACCAATGTTGAGGGAAGCGCGGTCAGCGTTCCCGAATACGCGTGCTTCGTTCGCTACAATCACCGCGATTACTGGTACCAGATACCCAATATGGACGGCTTTGTTCCGATTTATCACAAGGCGCTTGTCGGAAACAAGTTCCAGACTGTAAACACCTTTAAGAGCAAGTATAATGCGAAAAAGGATAAGACTGAGCGCTACAGAAACGGCAAAAAAATCTCCGAAAAGGAATATATGAAGTATGCCGATTCGTATGAATCAAAGCTTATGGAAAAAATCTATGTGTGCGATATGACGCAGTCCGACTGCGAAGCGCGCATAAGCGATGTATACAACCAACTGAACAAGCTTAAAGAGTAAAAACAACCCCGACGAAGTCAGCTTCGTCGGGGAACTTTTTTTTCGTTTATTTCGTCTTAACGGCTTTCTTTGCAGACCATTTGCTGTACTGCTTTTTGTCGCCGATTGTTTTGTATGCACGAATACGGACAAAATACTTCTTGCCCGATTTGAGCTTTTTAATTTTCATTTTCGCTGCGCTTGCTTTGATGTTAACGGTTTTTGTGCCGGATATTTTGCCTTTTTTGAAGGCTTTATTTGTTGAATACTGTATCTGATATCCGTCAATGCCGTCAACCTTTTCCCACGTTGCCGTAAAGGCTTTTTTGTTTTTATTAACCTTGCTGAGCTTCGGTGAAGCAAGCTTGGGGATAACCGTCTGTTCAGCGATAACCTTTCCGCATATCAGGCAGTGCGCGCCTGCCGTTTTGCCGTCGGCTTTGAAGGTTGCGGGTGCAGCCTTGTCGGCAATCGGCGTGTGCGACATCATCGGGATTTTGACCGTTTCTCTGCTGATAACCTCGCCGCAGTCCTTGCAGTAAACGACTCTGTCGTATGAGCCCTCGGTAACGCAGGTTGCAGGGTTCATTTTCTCGATAACTACAGGCAGGGGAGTATGCTCGCATTCGTCGGCTTCCTCCTCGGAATCGCTGCCTTTTGTAACAATTGTTTTTGCGCTCGACCAGACGGAATAGATTTTTTTGCCGTCTGTTAGTTTATATGTGCGAAGGCGTACATAATATTTCTTATTCGCTGACAGCATTTTTATGCTTTTTGAAATCATACCTTCGCCGTCAGTTTCAATTTCTTCCTGCTCGGTTTCATCCGTATCGTCGCCATCGTCAATTTCGTCAGTGGCTTTTATCGTAACGGTTTTAGCGTCGGTAAATATGCTTCTTGTCGAGTATTGAAGCTGATAACCGCTGACGCCCTCAACGGGATACCATTTTGCCGTAAAGCTTTTCATACCTGCTGTGAGCTTTGCAATCGTAACCACCTCAGGCGTTTCGGTATCATCTTCATCAGCGTATGATGTAAGGGGGAGTGCAAACAGAGCGGACGTTACCAATATAATTGATAAAAAGAGTGATAATACCTTTTTCATATTTCCTACCTGATTTTGATTACCTCGTTGAAAACTGCCGTCATCTTTTTGCTGATGTTGAGGTCCATATGCAGCGAGCCGAAGTACCAGTGCGCGTATTCAACGCTCTTCATAAGCTCCTGCAGATACGTGTTAAGCGGCGTGATGTGTATTGCCTGGTTTGTGTGAAGCCTGATGAAATCCTTTGCGATTGCAGGCGCTTCGTACGACAGCACGTAATTCACCTGGTAGTTTGCGTCCTTTAAGTTCTGTGCGCCGTTCAGAAGCTCCTCGCTGCTCGGCATTTCCTCTTTCCACCAGCTCTGTCCCGCTACGCGCATATCGGCGTCCTCGCTTTCGCCGCCGCCCATACAGAAAAACGTTTTCTTTTCAAACGTGAATATTTCGCCGCGGCAGAGATGATAGATATTGTCAGCGATTTTGTGCGCGTTTCCGCCCTTGAAGCGGTACGGTCTGTACGCGCCGAGCATATCAAAGTTTTCGTGTACGCCGTCAACGAAGCAGATGGTGTACTTTTTCTTTTTTAGCTCCTTGAGCGCGCGCTTTTCCTTTTCGCTGCCGTCCCAAAGAAATCCAAAATCGCCGCAGATTATGAGCGTGTCGTCCTCGGTGAGCTTGCGAAGCTTCGGGTTTTTGAAAAAGCTGATGTCGCCGTGAACATCTCCCGTGATATATACCATAATTTTATACCTAATCTTTCTTGTATTCTCACAAAGTTTGTGCTAATATATATGATATAATTTATTTTGGCAGGTGTCAAGAGTATGAAGAAAACCTTATCGCTGTTTATGGCGTTGATTATACTTTCGCTGTCGGTGTTCTGTACGCCGAGCGTATTTTTTGCACAGGAGGAGAACACTCCGCTTTATAACGTGACCTCAAAGGTGTACGCCGACGCATATATGCTGATTAACCTCGACGACGCGGAATTTCCAGTTATCGCGGCGAAAAATCAGGATAAGAAGAAATATCCTGCTTCGCTTACGAAAATCGTAACGGCTATCGTAACGCTTAACCACGTTGACGACCTTAAGGCGAAAACGAAGGTGAGCAAGGGCGCGATTTTAGTTCTTGCAAACACGGGCGCGCAGGTCGCTGGACTTGAACCAGGCGACGAGCTGACGATTGAACAGCTTTTGTATCTCACGATGGTACACTCCGCGTGCGACGCGTGCGAGGTGCTTGCCGAGTACGTCGGCGGCTCGATTTCGGGCTTTGTAAAAATGATGAACGACTGGTGCAAGTCGATAGGATGCGAAAACACTAATTTCGTTAACCCCGACGGACTTCATTCGCCCGAGCATTATACGACTGCCGAGGATATGGCAAAAATCACTATCGAAGCGCTGAAAAACGAGAGCTTTGAAAAAATCGCCTGTACCCAGCAGTATAAATACGGAAAATACAACTTTATTCACACGAACTTTATGCTCGACAAGTTCCACGTAACGTACTACTACGAATACGCTGAGGGCATCAAAACTGGCTCAACGAGCGAGGCGGGCTACTGCGTTATCACAAAAGCGTCGAAGGACGGCTACAACTATCTTGCCGTCGTTATGGACTCGCCGATTAAGAATCTGAAGGGCATTGACACAAAGTGCTCATTTATCGACGCGAAAACGCTGTTTGAGTGGGCGTTTGATTCGCTTAAATACTCAACGGTAATACGCAAAAACGACCTCGTTACAGAAATACCCGTTGTCAACGGCGCAGATGCAGATACCGTTCAGCTTGTAGCGGAAAAGGATATCACGACTATCGTTCCCGTGTCGCTCGACCCATCGGCAGTTCTGATAAAGCCGATTGAGCCGCCCGAGGAGCTTGAAGCGCCGATAACGCAGGGCGAAAAAATCTGCAAGGCAGAAATAATTTACGCGGACAAGGTAATTGCAACCGTAAATCTTGTAGCGGCAAAATCAATCGCGCTGTCAACCTTCCTAACGGTACTCAACGCAGTCAAAAACTTTTTCGGACAGAAAATCGTG
>JAFWKC010000060.1 GCA_017514345.1 Eubacterium sp. | reverse complement strand
GCAGACAAAATTTCAGCTTTATATTAATATGATAAATAACTCCAAAATCTTGACATCCTTGTAATGTTTTGTTAGAATGTCAATTTGTTTGGAGGTATTTGTATGAAAAGAGTATTTAGTGTCGTATTCTGCATTGTTATTCTTTTGACTTCTGCAAGCGCAGTTGATTTTTCGGCGCAGGCAGCTTCATCTCCATTTTATTATGAAACTACACAGCAGGGCAGCCTCCTTACGTCGATAACTGCTTCTTTTACAAAAAGAAGAGGCGTTTCTATTTCTCAAACTAAGAAAAAAGGCAAAAAGCTTCAGTTCAGCAGATACAGAAAGCTGACTGTTCTTGGCCAGGAAAAGAAAAACGGCAGCTATTTTTATATTCAGATTTATAAAGACGACGAACCTTATTACGGATACGTTAAACGTCATAACATCGTAATTAAAAACACCCAAAATTTTGAAACGTTTTACGTTGAGAAAAATCATCCGTATTACAAAACTAGGTTGTTATATAAATACTTTATGTACGAAGGTATGCCGTTTTATCAGTTTAATCAGACGGGTAAATCTGGAAAATGGATTAACGGACTTAAGGTTTCATATTCCTGCGGTCCTCATTCTGTTGCGGCTGTTTTGTCCGCGCTTAACGGCGATATTATTTATCCCGAAACGATTATGCATCATATGTCTGGCGGCTCCGTTGCTGCAGGAGGCAACGCTACGCGTCTTACAAACGTAGTGTCCAGCGTTAAGCCGTATATAAAAAGTAAATATAATCTTAATTATGAGTACAAAAATATAAAACCGTCCGAAGCGTTTAAGTACGTTAAAAACGGATATCTTGTTATTCTCGGCGTAGAAAATGACGACAGACTAACTATCTTTACTGGACTGAATCATTATATTGTTTTAGTCGGATACGACAGTACAGGTAATTTAATGACTGTTAATTCAAACCTTAAAACTGGTTTGTTTGACAGCTTTGCAACCTCAAGAATTAAGCGCAACGTTCATTTTAACAGCGAATACTACAAGCGAAATACTGTAGCGTTTAAGTATAAATATAATGATTACTATTACGGCTTTGAAGATGAGCTTAAGTGCAAGGCGCTTGAAAAATCGGAAATGTCTACTCATTATAATGGATATGGAAAGCTTACAAGAATTCCGAACGATGCAGATATTACAATCCTCGGTGAAAGAGATTCACGTTATTACGTTAAGTACAAGGATAATTACGGCTTTCTTCCAAAGGAGAAAACGAGCGCGTACGTTCGCGTATCTCTAAGTAACAGCGAATATACTTATAGTGCATCAAGTCAGGCTCCTAACGTTACTGTTAAGGATTATAAAGGCAATCCCATTAGCTCAGAAGAGTATCATCTCACTTATCCAAAGGAATCGGTTAATCCTGGAAAGTATAAAATCGATATTGAGTATTCAGGAAAGCATCTTGGTCCCTCAAGTATCGAATATACTATTCTTCCGCCGAAAGCAAAAATACATTCAATTAAAGCAAAGGGCAGAAACGTCACAGTTAAATGGAATGATATTCCAAATGACTGGAGTTATACTAAGTTCCAGATTGAATATTCGACGGATAAGAACTTCAAAAAGAACGTAAAAACTGTTACCGTTGATAAGGATAAGCTATCAAAAAAAATCAAGGTGCGTCAGGAAAACACAAAGTATTATTTCAGAATCAGAACGTACAAGTATACTGCTGATGAAGAAAAGCTTTACTCACATTACAGCGCAAAGAAAACTATAAAAATAAAGAAATAATAAATGCATCGGAATGGCTCCGATGCATTTTATTATAGGTTATTCAAATCGTACGGTGTTTTTTGATATACAAAATAGTTCAGCCAGTTGTTGAACAAAAGATTTGCCGCAGTTCTCCACGTGATTTTCGGGACGAGCTTATCGTCGTCATCAGGGAAGTAGTTGACTGGCTTTTCGATGCTCAGGCCTTTTTCTAAATCTCTGTAATATTCCTTCGCAAGCGTGTCGCGGTCGTATTCACTGTGACCAGTAACAAAGAATTTTCTGCAGTCCATATCAGCAAGTATGTGAACGCCTGCTTCGTCGCTATACGAAAGAATCTGCAAATCCTTTACCATCGCGATATCCTGTCGTTTGATTTCCGTATGACGCGAGTGAGGAGCGTAGTATACGTCGTCAAGCCCTCTCATCAGCGGGTGAGTGTCGTCAAGGCTGTAATGTGGAAATACGCCGAACAGCTTTTTATCAAGCTTGTACTTCTTAACGCCGTAATGATAGTATAGCGCCGCCTGTGCACCCCAACAAATATGCCAAACCGAGTATACGTTCGTTTTGCTCCACTCCATTATGTCGCAAAGCTCCTGCCAGTAGTCAACCTCCTCAAATTCAAGGTGCTCTACGGGCGCACCCGTAATAATCATTCCGTCGTATCGATTACCCTTTATTTCATCAAACGTCTGATAGAACTTGTCCATATGGTTTTTCGATACGTTCTTTGAAT
>JAFWKC010000059.1 GCA_017514345.1 Eubacterium sp. | reverse complement strand
TGTTTGACAGGTTATCAGAGCTCGGTGCAAAGGCACTTCTTGAAGCTATAGAGCTTATCGAACAGGGCAAAGCAGTAAAAACTCCTCAGCCCGAGGATGACTTTGGTTACGCAAGAATGATTACAAAGGCCGATTCACCTATTAATTTCAGCAAATCTGCTGACGAGGTGCATAATAAGGTAAGAGGGCTTCAGACCTGGCCAGTTGCATCGACTATCTATAATGGCAAAATGCTAAAAGTTCATAAAACTATTCATAGTGACAATAAAGGCGGTAGAGCTGGCGAAGTTGTCGATAATAACGGAAAGCTTATTGTTTCCTGCGGTGACGGTAAATGTCTTGAAATTATTGAGCTTCAGCTCGAAGGCAAAAAGAGAATGGACGCAAAAACGTTCTTAATCGGTAACAAAATTGAAATCGGATATATTTTAGGAGAATAATATGTCATCATATTTAATGTATTACGTTACGGGAATTGTTGTAATTCCAGCATTTATATTTGCGCTGATTTGTCAGTCAAAGGTAAAATCAAGCTATAATAAGTATTCGCGTATTATGTCAAGAAGCGGTATGACTGGTGCCGACGCTGCTTTCAGACTGCTTCAGCTTAACGGAATTACCGACGTACAGATTCAGAGAATAAGCGGTGAGCTTACTGACCACTATGACCCTGCAAAGAAGGTTATCTGTCTTTCAGAGGGTGTGTTTGATTCAAGAAGTATTGCGGCTATCGGAATTGCCTGTCACGAGGCGGGACACGCTTGTCAGCATGCTAATGCATACTTTCCGTTGACAGTTAGAAACATCGTTATTCCTGCAACGAGAATCGGCTCAACTCTTGGCGTACCAATTTGTTTGATTGGACTGTTTATTCACAGCACAACAGTTGCTTACATTGGCATAATCCTTTATGCTTTTGTTGCGCTGTTTCAGCTTATCACTCTTCCCGTTGAATTTAACGCGAGCAAACGCGCACTCGAAACTATTAGAGATAACAACTTCCTTATTGACGAAGAATATAATGGGGCTAAAAGCGTTTTGACTGCTGCTGCGCTCACTTACGTTGCCGCACTCGCTACAGCTCTTGCGACCGTTTTAAGGTTGCTTCTTGTTGTAAGCGGCGGAAGAAGACGATGAAAGACGCACGACTCGTAGCCTTTGAAACCTTATATGACGTACTGAAGGACGGCGCGTATTCAAATATTGCAATTGACAATTCGTTAAGCGAAGTTAATCAGAAGGATAAACCGTTTATTTCATCTATTGTTTACGGCGTTATAGAACGAAAGCTTACTCTTGATTATATTCTTGATAAATTTCTCACTTCAAAACCAAAGCTTAAAATAAGAATTGTATTGTATATTGGTGCGTATCAGCTCTATTTTATGGACAAGGTTCCTTCAAGCGCCGCGATTAATACATCTGTAAATCTCGCGGGAAAGGTAGGACTTGAATATTATAAAAAGCTTATTAACGCTGTTCTAAGAAAGGTTGATGCAGAGCGCATAGACATCGATAGCATTGACGATTTGAGCGTTAAATACTCTTGTCCTCCGCACCTTATTAATATGTGGCGCAAAATGTACGGAAAAGAGAGCGCTAACTCAATTCTTGAAGCAATAAACGGTAAACCACCTGTATTTGCCGTTCCTAATACACTCTATATTGATGCTGATGAGCTACAATATGAGCTGTTAAACTGCGGGATTGATTGCTCTGTCGTCGGCGACGTTGTAAAAATCAGTTCGTCCTTTGATTTGAGTAATTGCAAGACGTTTATTGACGGTCTGTTTCATATTGAGGATTTATCCTCATACAACTGTGCTGTTGCGCTTGACGCTAAAAGCGAAGAAACCGTGTTTGATATATTCTCGGCTCCAGGAGGCAAAGCGTTTACAATTGCCGA
>JAFWKC010000058.1 GCA_017514345.1 Eubacterium sp. | reverse complement strand
CTGCAACTGCCGCGGCTCCTGCTTTTTCGGCAAGGCAAGCCATTTCAACGGCGTTTACGTTTTCATCATCCCAGCCCTTGCGGATTTTTACCGTAACGGGAATATCAACCGCTTCGCATACGGCTTTCGTTATTTCGTATGCGAGTGCAGGGCTTTTCATAAGGCTTGCGCCGCCGCCGTTCATAGCGACCTTCGGCGCGGGACAGCCCATATTTATGTCGATAATATCGGGACTGTATTCAAGACATTTTACGGCAGCCTTTGCCATAACCTCTGGCTCGTCGCCGAAAATCTGCGCGCCGCACGGACGCTCGCTTCCGATTGTAAGAAGCTCGCCGCTTTTTCTGTCGCCCATTGTGAGTCCCTTTGACGACACCATTTCCGTTACGGTGTACGACGCGCCGTACTGGACGCAAAGCTCGCGGAACGCCCTGTCTGCAACTCCTGCCATAGGAGCAAGAAAGGCTATATGATTAAATTCAATATCTTTGATTTTCATATGATTACCTCGACAGTTAATATAACATAATATAGTAATTTTAGCAACAATTATTTATTAATACCGTATTGTGTATTTTGTACAAAAACGAGCGGCTTTTTTTGAGTTGCAAATAAAAAGTTTATAGTGTAAAATTATAGCAAAGGAGTTGTTAATGTGAATCCTGTTTATACAATTACGTCGCAGCGCGACGACAGAGTGTTTATTCACGCAATGCCTGGACATTTTGTGTCGGCTAATAACCATATCAATTATTATATAGGCACCTCGGATATCAAGCATAATCACGAGGTTTCCGTTGACGCGTCAATGCTTCTTGCGGAGTATTACAACACTTATGATATTGAGATTAATACCGTGCTGTGCCTTTACGAAACGCAGGTGCTCGGCGCGTATCTTGTTCACGAGCTTGCCCGTCCGAGTATGATGAGCCCCAATCCTACAAGGGAGATTTACGTTATCGGCTCAGAGTATGACGCTTCGGGCAATCTCATTTTCCGCGACAACCTTATCCGTATGATAAAGGACCAGAACGTGCTCGTTCTGATTTCGTGTATCACAAGTGGACGCACCGTTGAGCGCGCTATGGAAAGCGTTGAATATTACGGCGGAAGGGTTGCGGGTGTTTCAAGTATTTTCAGCGCAGTTGACACCATAAGAGGCGTTCCCGTTAATACGATTTTTGATATGTCGGATTTGCCTGCATATGAATTTTATCACGCAAACGACTGCCCGCTGTGCCAGAAGGGAGCGCCCATTGACGCAATTTCAAACGGCTACGGCTATTCAATGCTCGGTTAAATAAATTATAAAAGGAGCTTTCTCACATAAATAGTGAGAAGCTCCTTTTTTAGGTCAAAGGTCAAAGTTCAAAGGCAAAAGGTCAAAGTGTGTCAAAGTGATTTTTTCAGTACAAACACGAGCCAGCCGTTGTTTTCGGCGCGGCTGATTACGCTGAAATTGTTTTGAGCAAACGAGCTTAGCACCTCGTCCTCGCGGTTTTCAATAATACCGCCTGTTATGTATACGCCGTCGTCAGTCAGAAAATCGCCGACCTGAGTGTTAAACTGCATAATGACGTCGGCTACGATGTTTGCGACAACTACGTTGTACCTGCCGCTAACCTTGTCGGACAGGTTGCCCTGAACGGCATTGAATTTCGTTTCGTCAAAGCCGTTTTCAAGCGCGTTTGAAGCAGCAGTTTTTACTGCAAGGCTGTCGATGTCAACGCCGAGCGCGCTCTCTGCGCCGAGCAGTAGCGCCGCGATAGATAGAATACCGCTGCCGCATCCGATATCAAGCACGCGCGAGCCTTCGTCGATGTAGTCCTCAAGCGTTTCGAGGCAAAGCTTTGTCGTCGGGTGCGAGCCCGTGCCGAAGGCGAGTCCAGGCTCGATATTCAGCACCTTGCGTCCGTCTGCTTCATACTCGTTTTCCCAAAGCGGACGGATAAGCAGCTTTTTGCCTATCGGCATAGCGTGATAGTACTGCTTCCAGTTATTCTGCCAGTCCTCTGTAAGGCAGTCGCCGACCTCTATTTCGTGGCTTATGCCCTCGCTGTCGAGCCTTTCGTTAAGGAAGGACGTTGCTTCAAGCGGGTTTTCGTGAGGATTGACATAAACGTGAATTACCGCCTTCGTCCTGTCCTTTTTCAGCAGGCTTTCTTCGATTAAATCAATGTGCGCGATTTCCATCGTTTCCGCTTCGAGCGCAGAATAATCCTCTATGTAAATGCCGTACGGCACGACCATATTTGCAATATTTCCAGCCGTTTCTATGTCAGACGCAGGAACGGTTATTTTTATTTCTGTCCACTTGTCCTCGGACACCGCGTTAGTCATTCCCATCAAAATTCACCCTGTGCTCCGTATCGGATAATCCGTGATTGTACAGCTTTCTGTTATCGAGCGCCCACTGCCTGTCAGTAAAGGCGTGCGGCTCAACCTTTGAGGTTGCGCTGTTGACCTCAAAAATCGTAGCGTCAAGGTCATCGAGCTTTGACAAAACGATTGCTTCAAGGAACATCGGACGGACTGCCGAGCCGAATTCGGGAACGCCGTGGTGCGAAATCATCATATGCTCGAGGAGCGTAACCTCCTCGCAGTCAATGCCGAGCTTTTTCGCCGTTTCGTCAACAATCATAGCGCCCTTGACAAGGTGACCGATAAGCTCGCCCTTTGCCGTGTAGCCCTTTGCAAGTCCAGTTTTGCTCTCCTCAAGCTCCCACGTTTTTGCAACGTCGTGAAGTATTGCGCCCGCAACGAGAAGCTCACGGTTGATATTAGGATAAACCCTGCATACAGCCTCAGCCGTTTTTACTATGCTCATAGTGTGATACATAAGCCCGCCGAGCATAGCGTGATGAAGCTTAAGCGCCGCAGGAAATTTAATCATAAGCTCTTTTCTTTCGGTGATGATATCAAGCACGATGCGCTTAAGGTTATCGTTTTTGAACGCGTTAACCTTATTTATCATCATATCGAACAGCACCTCGCCGCCGATATCAGACGTTGGAACTATGTCGGACATATTGTATACGTCGCTGTCGTTTACGGGGCGTATCTGTGATACTCTGAACTGGTCCTTTGAGTTGTACTGCTCGATACTGCCGCGGATTTTAACAATCATACCCTGCTCAAACAATCCGCTTTCGCCCTTGTAATCCCATAGCTTTGCCGACATTTCGCCGTCCTTGTCGCCGATTATCAAATCAAGATAGGTGCTGCCGTTTTTCGTCGTTTTTTCTTCGCATTTTCTGAGAACGACAAAGCCGTCGCACATACCGTTTGGAAGTTCCTTGAAATTCATATATGCCTCCTGTTTTTGTCTTGTTGCGAATATTATAACTTAACTTGCGAACACTTTCAAGGAAATTTAATTATTATTAACAACTCAATTCTTGACTTTGAAGCATTAAGTTGTTATATTATATAGGTATTAATCTAAAATGGAGCGGTATAGCTATGATGGATATTGATAATCTTTGCCTCAAATGCTTTAGCGAGCTGACGGAAGGCGCCGTTTGCGCCGAGTGCGGCTTTGATAACGACGTGCCTAACGATACTATGTATCTTGCACAGAAAACCGTGCTTGCCGAAAAATACATCGTCGGCGCAGTTATCGGCAAAGAGAGCGACGCCGTAACTTATGCAGGTTACGACATTCAGCTTGATAAGAAAATTACCATTAGAGAATTTTTCCCGACGGGAATTGCCAACAGACTTGAGGGCGCGACTGACGTTCGCTTCAGACAGAAGTATCTTGACATCGCGCCGAGATATAAGTCGTCGTTTTACAGACTTTGGACGAGTCTTGAAAAAATGCACAGCCTTTCGGCAGTAGTGCCAGTTTATGACGTTTTTGAGGATAACAACACGGTTTATGCGATTATCGAGCATATGGAGTGTATTCCGCTTCGCGAGTATCTGCTCAGAAACGAAAACGGCTATATTCTTTGGGATAGCGCAAGGCTTATGTTTATGCCAGTGCTTACAACGCTTGAGGCTATGCACTCAAACGGCATAATTCACGGCTCGATTTCGCCTGACAATCTTGTGCTTTGCCGCGACGGCAAGGTAAGGCTGAGCCCGTTTTGTATTCAGGAGTGCGCCGATATCAGCAGTCCGCTTGAATTTACGGGACAGGACGGTTACGCCGCGCTCGAGCAGTACGACAATAACCACAAGATGGGTCCTGCGACCGATATTTATGCATTCAGCGCGTGCATTTATAGAGCGCTTGTCGGAACTAATCCTCCGTCGGCTCAGGCACGTGAAACTAACGATAAAATTATGATACCGAATTCGATTGCCGAAACTATCCCGATGCACGTCATCAAGGCTATCGGCGGCGGTATGCAGGTATATCCCGAAAAGCGTATAAAGAGCATTTCTGATTTCAGAGAGCGTCTTGACGCGGCGCCGTCAGTACAGGCACAGGCTGCCGTTTCGACAAACTATACAATTCATCAGGAATATGAGGAGCAGCAGAACAAAAAGAGCAGAATTATTATTATCGTGCTTGTTGTGCTTATTGTTGCTGCAATTGCCGCGGGAATTTACGTTGTTGAATTCACCGACCTTGTTAAGCAGCCCGAAACGACGACCGTCGCTCAGGAGGTTAAGCAGTACGAGGTGCCGAATTTTGTCGGAACTGGTTACACGAAGAGCGATATCGAAAATAACGGCGCCTGGAACCAGCAGTTTACAATCACCTTTGAAGCTGATTACTCAACCGACGTTGAGGAGGGCATAATCTTTAAGCAGAGCGTTGCGGCAGGCGAAACTGTTGACGCGGGCAGCGAGATTATACTCACCGTCAGCAAGGGTATTCAGACAGTTCAGGTGCCTGACCTTGGCGGAAAAACGCTTGAGGACGCAACGAAGGAGCTTGAAGGGCTCGGACTGAAGGTGTCGAGCGTAGAGGTTTATAACGACGGCGGACACACGCCGAACACCGTTAAGAGCGCGTACGGCACGGCGCCGTCAACTGGCGAAAGCGTAGCAGTCGGCGCAGAGGTAATCATTCAGGTTTACGGCGAGGTACAGACAACCACTCAGCCGTCAACCGAAGCGACAACGAAAAGCACTACTGCAAACGCAGACGAAGATTAAGATTAATAGAACAACAAAAACTTCCGTGAAAACGGAAGTTTTTTGCTTATAACCGTATTTAGTTCTGCTTTCTTACAATACCGTATTCGCCGAGGTCTTTGATGAAATAGCGGCAGGTCTTGCCCTTGCCCGTTTCCTCTAACAGTCGGACGTATTCATCCTCGTCAAGAGAAAGGTCGCAGTAATATTCCTCACTCTCCTCGTCGAAGGTGTTGTATCTGCATTCGTCGCAAAGCGCCATATCAGTTAAGCGGAGAGCTTTCGCCCTCGTCGTTGTTATTGTTTGCGTTGTTGTTTACGGCAACGCTGCTTTTGTCGAGCTTCATAATAGGAATAAGCAGACCTGGCATACCGCTTACAGAGGTGAGCGTGTTAACCGTCTGGCGAAGGAACGGGAACATCTGGTCAAATGAGCCAGTATGAATGTCAGGCTTCTCCTCATCTGCTGTGTAGGTGAATTCGGCAACCATTTCGATGCGGATTTCAAACGGATTCATAGCAGAATCTGTAATTCTGAAATCGAGTATTCCGACGCAGCGGTTTTCGGCGTCGATGTAGTTTACGTTGTACTTAACCTGATTTTGCAGCTTAAGCTCGGTACCGTTAGGTACCTTGTTTTCAAAGTTGATTGAATTGATTTTGTAGCCTTTAAGTTCTATCATTTTTATTACCTCACAAGTTTTACGTTGTTTAATTTAATACTTTCATCTTCGGCGTTTGCAGCCTCACCCTCAAAGCGGATAAGCTCAAGGTTTTCGACGTTTTCGGCGTCAATTGCGTGCTTGTAGCATTCGCACAGCTTACCCCACGAGGTTTTCGTTTTCATAATCAGCACGTCCTTTGCGTAGCGCATAAAGAACGCTGAATTGTCGCACTTTTCAACGCCCCAGTCAAGACACGGGCGCAGGTCGTAAAGTCCGCATTCCCATTTTGACGTTTTTGTCAGCTCAATTCTGCAGTTTTCAAAGGTGACGTCCTCGATTACGTTGTCGGCGTTGCCGTGAAGCAGCACGCCGTTTTCGCCCTTTGCAGTTACGTTGAAGAAGCGGATATTTTTGATGTGGCCGCTCTTTGTGTTTTCGTCACGGTTAAAGGTGGTGATTACAATCGGCTCTGCCGTACCCCACCAGTCGGGACAGAAGCGGCGCGTTTCGATAATAATATTTGAGTACGAAACGTTTTCGACGTTACCGCCGTCGCGTATCTGGATTGAAAGACCTCTGTTCGATTTGCTGATAATGCAGTTTGAAACTGTGACGTTTCTGAAATCGCCGACGCCTTCCGTGCCGATTTTGATTGCTGCAGAAGTTGATACAAGCGTACAGCCGTCGATAACTACGTTTTCCGTCGGTCCGTATTCGCTGTTGCCCTTTGACGTTTTCAGACATATACAGTCGTCGGCGCAGGTGATGTGACAGCCGATGATGCGTACGTTTGAACAATGGTCGGGGTCAATACCGTCCGAGTTTGCAACGTCAAGGTCGTTGAGAATTCTGATTTTATCAATCAGCACGTCGTCGCAGCCCGCTGGATGAAGCGTCCAGAACGGTGCGTCAACAACCGTAAAATCCATAAAGGTGATATGGTCGCTCTTTTCAATATAAATCGCAGTCGGACGCGGATAAAAGTCACCCGTGACGTAATATCTGTCCTTGCGCTGAACGAACGCGTGGCCGTTTGCGTCGATGGTGCCGCCGCCGCTGATTGAACAGCCGTCTGCCTCGAAGCCGTAAATGAATACGAAGCTCGGCTTGCCTGTTACTGGGTTGCCGATAAGCGCCGTTTTCGGGTCATTGATGAGCTTATTAGGTCTTATGTAGCCGTCAATATTGCCCGTTGCCTTGATGGTCGCGCCCTTCTGGATATGAAGGTCAACGTTCCTTTTGAGCCTTATTGAGTCGCTGTAAAACACCTTGCCGCTTTGCAAAACAACCTGACCGCCGCCGTTTTTGGCGCAGTCGTCAATAGCGTGCTGGATTGCAAACGCGTCGTTAGTCCTGCCGTCGCCCTTTGCGCCGTACTGCAAAACATTATATTCTTTCATAATTTCACCTCGTTTGAGATTTATAAATTTATAATAACACATAAAATTGATATTTACAACTCCAAACAAATAATATATTATATACATATACTTTTTTGGAGGCTTCACTTGAAAGAGGAACTGAAACGAATTGAGCTTCTTGACGAGCTGAGGGGACTTGCAATAGTCGCAATGCTTGTTCATCATACGTTTTATGACATCGGCTTCGTGCTCGGTCTTGACTGGGGATATACGGTGTTTAATAAGCTGTGCGTGCTTCAGCCGTTTTTCTGGGCGATATTCATTATCATTTCGGGAATATGCTCGCGGCTGTCAAAAAACACGCTGAGGCGCGGCGCAATCGTGCTCGGCGCAGGACTCGTTATAACGCTTGTGACGGCTGTGATTATGCCTAAGCTCGGCGTTGAGGGCGCAGAAATATATTTTGGTATTCTGTCGTGCCTCGGCTCGTGTATGATAATTACGGGGCTGCTTATGCCGCTTATTGAAAAAATTGATTTCAGGCTCGGTATGGTTATCTCGGTAGTGCTGTTTGCCGCAACGTACGGAATTTCGTCGGGCTCAATCCTGTTTAATCTTGTAAAATTACCCGCTAAGCTGTACGCAACAAATTGGCTTATGCCGCTCGGAATATACTCCGACAGCTTCCAGAGTGCCGATTATTTTGCGCTCATACCATGGTTTTTTATGTTTCTTTTCGGCGCCTTTCTCGGCGAAAAGGCAAGGGCGGGGGAATTCCCGAAATGGAGCTATACAAGGCGCTTCAAGGTGCTTTCGTTCGTCGGAAAAAACAGCCTGTGGTTCTACCTTGCCCACCAGCCCGTGCTGTACGGCATAATGTACGCAGTATCGTTTATAATTTATCTGATATATAAGTAGAGGAATAAAATGTCAAGGACTAAGCTTGCAGACAGAAAGCTCCCCGACTACACGCGCGGGGAGGAAATAATGAATATGGTAACGCACATCGTCGGCGCCGCGTTCGGACTTGTGGCGCTTGTGCTGTGTATGGTTTTTTCGCTGATAAACAAGGATTACTGGGCGTTTGCAGGCGGAATTGTTTACGGCGTAATGATGATTTATCTTTACACGATTTCAAGCGTTTACCACGGACTGATACCAGAAAAGCCGAAAAAGGTGATGCAGGTGCTTGACCATTGCTCGATATTTGCGATGATTTTCGGCTCGTACGTTCCCGTTCTGCTAACGGGCGTAAGGCGCCAGAGCACGCTGCTGTTCATAATCGTTTTCGTGCTCGTCAGCGCAGGCTGTATCGTCTGCATTGTGTTCACGGCTATCGACTGGAAAAAATACGCCATAATATCAATGACGGGCTACTTTGCAATCGGATGGGCGGCAATTCTGATATTTTACCCGCTGTATAAAGCATACGGTCTTGAAATGCCTCTGTGGCTCGTTGCGGGCGGTCTTGCGTATACGCTCGGTATAATCTTCTTCGCT
>JAFWKC010000057.1 GCA_017514345.1 Eubacterium sp. | reverse complement strand
TGACCCTGCTTTCCTTGCGGCTGACCTTATGAGCCAGGCTGAGCACGACAAGCTCGCTTCCGTTATTCTTCTGACAACCTCGTCAGATTTGGCAAAGCAGACCGTTCACGAAATTGAAAAGCAGATTAAGCATCTTGAACGCCAGAGTATTATCGAGGAGTCGCTCGAAAACTTCGGTGAAATTATCGTATGCGAAAGCCTTGAACAGGCTCTCAATTTTGCAAATGAGCTTGCACCCGAGCATCTTGAGCTTTGCATTTCAGAGCCGCTAAAATATATCGGCAAGGTTGACAACGCTGGCTCGGTATTCCTCGGCAACTGGTCGCCTGAGCCGCTCGGCGATTATTACGCAGGACCTAACCACGTTCTGCCGACAAGCGGAACGGCAAGGTTCTTTTCACCGCTTTCTGTTGACAGCTTCGTAAAAAAGACGCAGTTTATCTATTACACCTGCGCTGAGCTGAGAAATGCGAAGGACGATATTATCAAGCTTGCCGAAAGCGAGGGGCTTACTGCTCACGCTAATTCAATCAAGGTAAGATTTAAGTAGAGGTATCACTATGAGAGCTTCAGAAATTACAAGAAATACTAAGGAAACTCAAATTACAATCAGGCTCGCGCTTGACGGCGGCGAGGTTAAGGTTGATACGGGCATCGGCTTTTTTGACCATATGCTGACTGCTTTCGGCGTACATGGCGGCTTCGGTCTTGACGTTGACGTAAAGGGCGACATTGACGTTGATACTCACCACACGGTTGAGGATACGGGCATCGCGCTCGGCAAGGCGTTCAGGGAAGCGCTCGGCGATATGAGCGGTATTAAGCGCTACGGCAGCTTTGCAGTTCCTATGGACGAGAGCCTTGCAAAAGCAATTCTCGATATTTCAAACCGTCCGTTTCTTGTGTTTAATGCTGAGTTTGAGCAGGAATTCTGCGGCGATTACGAAACGTGCGTGACTGAGGAATTCTTCCGCGCGTTTGCCACTAACGCAGGTATTACGCTTCACATTGAAGTACCGTACGGCACAAATTCTCACCACAAGATTGAGGCAATTTTCAAGGCTGTTGCACACGCTCTTGCTATTGCCGTTGCACCAAGCGGCGACGGAGAGGTGCTGTCGACAAAAGGAGTGCTGTAATGCTTATTTTTCCTGCGATTGATATTATCGACGGCAAGCCTGTCAGGCTTTTTAAGGGCGATTTTTCTACTGCAGAGCAGGTTGCCGACGACGCGCTCGAAACTGCGCTCAGCTTTGCAGAGGCAGGCGCCGAGTGGATACATATGGTTGACCTCGACGGCTCCGTACAGAAAAAGCGCGTGAACTCAAAGACCTTCGTTGACGTTGCGAACAAAACGCCGCTGAAGGTTGAAATCGGCGGCGGCATACGCACGATGAACGATATTGACTATTACGCAAATAACGGTATCAGCAGAGTTATTCTCGGCTCTGTTGCGCTGAAAAATCCCGAGCTTGTGCGCGAGGCTGTAACTGAGTTCGGCGACCTTATTGCCGTAGGCATTGATGCGAAGCACGGCTTTGTTGCTACAGAAGGCTGGACAGAGGGCTCGACGACGCACTTCCTCGACCTTGCAAAGCAGATGGAGGATATGGGCGTCAAAACGATTATTTATACCGATATTTCAAAGGACGGAACGCTCTCTGGACCTAACGTTGAGCAGCTCTGCGAGCTTAACGACGCAGTGTCGTGCGATATAACCGCGTCGGGAGGCGTTACGGATATCGGCGACATTATCACCTTGCGTGACAAGGGACTTTACGGCGCGATTTGTGGCAAGTCGATTTATAAGGGCACACTTGATTTGAAAGAGGCAATTGACGTATGCAGGATATAGAAAAGTATTTCAAAAAATCGGACTTAATCCCCGCTATTGTGCAGGAGTACGAAACTGGCGAGGTGCTTATGCTCGCTTATATGAACAGGGAGTCGCTCGCAAAAACTCTTGAAACTGGCTACACCTGGTTCTGGTCGCGTTCGCGCCAGGAGCTTTGGAACAAGGGCGCAACGTCTGGACATCTACAGAAGATAGTTGATATAAAGGGCGACTGCGATGACGATACGCTGCTCGTTACCGTTATACAGACGGGCGCCGCCTGCCACACGGGAAATCATTCCTGCTTTTTCAAGGAAATTAAAACCTTTTAACTCATAATTATTTGGAGAAATCAATGGATTACATCAGAAACGATTACGAAACAATCCTCGCGCGCCGCGAGGCAAAAGAGGAAGGCTCGTATACCTGCTATCTTTTTGAGCAGGGAATTGATAAAATTTTAAAGAAGGTCGGCGAGGAGTCAACCGAAATGGTAATCGCTGCAAAAAACGGCGAAAAGGACGAAACCGTCGGCGAAATCTGCGACCTTATTTATCATACGCTTGTAATGATGGTAAATGAGGGCATAACTATTGAGGACGTAGAAGCCGTTTTGGCGAAAAGAGCCGAAAAGGCGGGCAACCTCAAAAAATTCCACAAGGTAGATAAAAACTCATAATGGCACATAAAAAATGGGTAGTGCGCCGCGCCGACAAGGAACGCGTGACGGCGCTCAGCGAAAAATTTAATATCGACCCATTTATTGCATATATGCTTGTTGCAAGAGGTATGGAGGATGATTTAACCGTTTCAAAATTTCTGTCAAGTTCTTTTGAAACGGTATCGCCGTTTAATTTTGCAGATATGGAGGAAGCCGCCTTCGCAATCGGCGAGGCTGTCGACTTCGGCGAAAAAATCTGCGTGTACGGCGACTACGACTGCGACGGCGTAACCTCAACCGCGCTTCTTGTATCATATCTCAGAAGCGAGGGCGCAGACGTGTTTGCATATATTCCCGACAGGGAGTGCGAGGGTTACGGACTCAACAAAAACGCGATTGACGTTATCAGCAAAAAGGGCGCAAGCCTTATAATCACAGTCGACAACGGTATCAGCGCGATTGATGAGGCTGAGTATATCTATTCGCTCGGTATGCGCCTTGTAATTACCGACCATCACCAGCTTGCTGAAAAGCTGCCAAAAGCTGAGGCAGTTATCAATCCCCATCGCGAGGACAACGATTTGCAGTTTCGCGAATATTGCGGAGTCGGCGTTGCGTACAAGCTTATCTGCGCTATGCATGAGGGCGACGACGCAGAGCTGCTTGACAAGTACATTGACCTTGTCGCTATCGGCACTATTGCCGACGTCGTGCCGCTTCTTGGTGAAAACAGGTCGTTTGTTAAGCTCGGACTGAGAAAGATTAACGAAAATCCGCGCAACTCCTTAGTTCCGTTCAGGAACACAGCAAACGGTAAGGCTTTTTCGGCAAACGATATTGCGTATCAGCTCTGCCCGCGTATTAACGCTATCGGCAGGCTCGGCAAGGCGATTGACGCCGTTGATTTCCTATTAAGCGAGGACAAGGCAGAGTGCGAGGAAAAATACAGCTTTTTAACCGAGCAGAACGCAGAACGTCAGGCAGTTGAAAAAAGTATTCTCGATTCAATTGACGAAAAGATAAAGCGCAACCCGAAGCTCATTTCAGACAGGATTATAGTTATTGCAGGCGACGGCTATCACCACGGTGTTATCGGCATCGTCGCAAGCCATATTCTCGAACGCTACGGCAAGCCGACCTTCGTTATCGGCATTGACGAGGAGGGTGTCGCAAGGGGCTCTGCAAGGTCAGTTTCGGGCTTCAATATTTATGAGGCAATTAACGCGTGCAGCGACGTTCTTATTAAATTCGGCGGCCATCCTCTCGCGGCGGGAATTACGCTTGATGCAGATAAAATCGACGAATTCAGACGGCGCATTAACGCCTTCGCTCACGGTGCGTACGACGTTATGCCTGCGCCCGAGCTTGTTATCGACTGCAAGCTGTCGCCGCATTATCTGAGCCTTGACCTCGTCGATAACATTTCAATTCTTGAGCCGTTCGGCGCAGATAATCCCAGCCCGATTTTCGGCGTGTATAATATGAAAGTAGTTCAGATAACGCCGCTATCTGAGGGCAAGCACGCACGCCTTGAGCTTGAGAAAAAGGGCAAGCGAATTCGAGTTGCAAAGTTCGGCTCGTCGCCCGAAAGTCTGCCGTATAAGGTCGGCGACAAAATCAACGTCGCGCTCAGGGTATCAAAAAATCTTTACGGCGGAAAAACTTATCTGTCGCTTCAGGCAGTTGACATATGTCTTTACGGTATTGACGACGACAGGTATTTTAAAGAAAAAAACGATTATGAAAATTACCGCGTCAGCAGGAAAGCCGACAGGTCGCTTTATCCCGACAGGAATACTTGCGCGCTGATTTACAAGTATCTGAAGTCGAACGACGGCTACGATTATTCGCTTGACGATTTGTATTTCAGATTACAGAAGGACGTCACCTACGGACAGCTTATGCTTGCTGTCAAGGCATTTATTCAGGCGGGGCTTATCACCTATGACGGCGGCATAAATATCAACAGCACTACAGGCAAGGTTGACTTAGAAGCCACTCAGGCTCTCAGCACCTTGAAGGGAAGTATTATCAGTGAGTAACGAAATTAACACGGTTGAGTACAACGACCATTTTGACGAGTTTATCGAAAAGGTCAAAAAGAACTCCTACTACGACAGCGAAAAAATTGAAAAGGCGTACAATATTGCGCGCGACGCTCATAAAAATCAGCGTCGCCGCAGCGGTGAGCCGTATATTATGCACCCTGTTGCCGTTGCAAAAATACTGTTTGAAATCGGTATGGACAACGAGTGTATTATTGCTGCGCTTCTTCACGATACTGTCGAGGACACTCAGTACACGATTGACGACATCAAAAATGAATTCGGCGACGAGGTTGCGCTCCTCGTTGACGGCGTAACAAAGCTTACTCAGGTATCCCTCGCAACGCGCGAGGAGGTGCAGGCGGAAAACGTGCGAAAGATGTTCATAGCGATGAATCAGGACGTGCGCGTCGTAATCATAAAGCTTGCCGACAGACTCCACAATATGAGAACTCTTGAGCATATGCCGCCTCACAAGCAGCGCGAAAAATCGCTCGAAACTCTCGAAATTTACGCTCCAATCGCACACCGACTCGGTATCCGTGCGTTCAAGGAGGAGCTTGAG
>JAFWKC010000056.1 GCA_017514345.1 Eubacterium sp. | reverse complement strand
TGGATGCCCGTATGGAATATTGATACTGCGCTCGGAAAGGTCGTGGAATGGACGAAGGCTTACTCAGACGGCGGCAGTATTGACGATATATGCGAAAAGCAAATTAACGATTTTTTAGAAAGTATCAATTAACTATGTTTGAAAATATGACACAAAACGAAGCACGCGAGAAAATATTTGAGGAAATAAAGGAATACTATAACGCCTTTATGACCGAAAACCCGTATAAGGAGGGCGACAGAATTCCTTATGCCTCGCGCGTTTATGATGAAAAGGAAGTTATTAACCTCGTTGACAGCGCGCTTGATTTTTGGCTTACTGCAGGAAGATACTGCAACGCCTTTGAGGACAAGCTTGCCGAATATCTCGGCGTAAAATACGTGTCGCTCGTGAACTCTGGCTCGTCGGCAAATCTGCTTGCGTTTGCAATTCTGACCTCGCCGCTTCTCGGCGACAGGCGTATTAACCGCGGCGATGAGGTTATCACCGTTGCGGCAGGGTTCCCGACGACTGTTGCGCCTATTATTCAGTACGGCGCCGTGCCCGTTTTTGTTGATATAACGATTCCCGAATACAATATCGACGCTGCTCAGCTTGAGTCGGCGCTCAGCGAAAAAACAAAGGCGGTTATGCTCGCGCATACGCTCGGCAATCCGTTTGATATCAAGGCTGTAAAGGACTTCTGCGACAGGCACGGGCTATGGCTTATCGAGGACAACTGCGACGCACTCGGAAGCGAGTATAACCTTGACGGCGAGGCAGGACTCACGGGTACGTTCGGCGATATCGGCACCTCGAGCTTTTATCCGCCGCACCATATGACTATGGGCGAAGGGGGAGCAGTTTATACGAACAATCCGCTGCTCAATAAAATTGCCCGTTCTATGCGCGATTGGGGACGCGACTGCGCTTGTCCGTCGGGAGTTGACAACCTTTGCGGACACCGTTTTGACGGTCAGTACGGCGAGCTTCCTCAGGGATATGACCATAAATATGTATATTCACATTTCGGCTTTAACCTCAAGGCAACGGAAATGCAGGCGGCTGTCGGATGCGCTCAGCTCGACAAGTTCCCGTCCTTTGCCGAAAGGAGAAGATATAATTTTAACAGGCTTTACGAAAAGCTTACGCCTTATAAGGACAAGCTGCTTCTTCCGAAAGCTGCCGAAAACAGCAATCCTTCGTGGTTCGGCTTTATGATAACCTGCCGCGAGGGCGTGTCAAAGAACGAGGTCGTTCAGTACTGCGAGGAGCATGGCGTTCAGACAAGAATGCTCTTTTCTGGAAACATAGTGCGTCAGCCTGTTTTTGACGACATAAGGGGTACTGACAACTACCGCGTTATTGGCGATTTGTCCGTTACGGACACGGTTATGGCAAACTCGTTCTGGATAGGCGTTTATCCAGGAATGACGGACGAAAAGCTTGACTATATGGCAAAAACTATTATTGAGGCTATAAAATAATGAAAATCAAAGTATCTGACTATATTGCACAGTTCCTTTTTGAAAACGGAATAACGGACTGCTTTACTGTAGTAGGCGGCGGCGCGATGCACCTCAACGACTCCTTCGGTCATTTTGAGGGTATTCGCTGTACCTATAATCATCACGAGCAGGCTTCGGCTATTGCGGCTGAAGCGTACTACCGTATTCATAACAAGCTTGCGCTTTGCTGTGTAACTACGGGTCCAGGCGGTACAAACGCGATTACGGGCGTTGTCGGCGCGTGGCTCGATTCAATTCCTATGCTTGTCATCAGCGGACAGGTCAGATACGATACGACTGCGCGCAGTACGTCACTTCCTATAAGGGCTATGGGCGACCAGGAATTTGATATATGCAACTCAGTTTCCTGTATGACAAAATACTGCGAAATGGTGACCGACCCGCTCAGCATTAAGTATCATCTTCAAAAGGCGCTGTACCTCGCAAAAGAGGGCAGACCGGGTCCGTCGTGGCTTGATATTCCGCTTAACGTGCAGGGCGCGTATATCGAAACGGACGACTTAACGGAGTTCATCTCTCCAAAAACAAGCTACGAGGCTGACGACAGCGATATTGACGCCGTGATTGAAAGGCTTGCCGCTGCAAAAAGACCCGTTATTATCGCAGGCTCGGCTATCAGAACCTCGGGCGCATATGACGGCTTCGTTTCGCTTGTGAATAATCTTTGCGTTCCAGTAACTACCTGCTGGAACAGCATTGATTTAATCGAAAGCAACAACCCTCTTTACGTCGGCAGGGGCGGAATTATGGGCGACAGAGCAGGTAATTTTGCTGTTCAGAACGCCGACTTCGTGCTGTCGCTCGGCTCGCGTCTTTCAATCCGTCAGGTCGGATATAATTATAAAACGTGGGCGCGCGAGGCGTACGTTGCGGCTGTTGATATTGACTTAGCCGAGCTGAAAAAGCCGACGCTTCATATCGATTTACCGATTTGCGCCGATGTAAAAAGCGTTATCGAAAAGCTGAACGATAAAATTTCTAAACCTCTTGGCGATTACACGGAGTGGACAAGTCGCTGTGCAGAGTGGAAGCGTAATTATCCAGTTGTTCAGCAGAAGCATTTTGACGACACAGACAAGGCGAACGTTTACGCTTTTATCAAAACGCTTTCCTCGTCGCTTGATGAAAACGCGGTTACCGTTGTCGGCAACGGCTCTGCGTGCGTTGTAGGCTCGCACGCGTACGAAATAAAGAGTAATTCGCGCTTTATTATCAACAGCGCAATTGCCTCTATGGGCTACGATTTGCCTGCCGCAATCGGCGCGGCAAGAGCAGCAGACAGGGAAATAATCTGTATCAGCGGCGACGGCTCAATTCAGATGAATTTGCAGGAGCTTCAGACGATAAAAACGAACAAGCTTCCTATCAAAATATTTGTTATTAATAATTCTGGCTATCACTCAATCCGACAGACTCAGACTAATCTTTTCGGCGGAAAGCTTGTCGGCATAGGTCCCGAAAGCAGCGACCTTGAATTTCCGCCGCTGAGCAAGCTTGCCGAAGCGTATTCGATTGATTATCTGTCCTGCGACAGTAACGAAACGCTCGGTGAATTTGTAAAAGCCGCACTCAGCAAAAAGGGCGCGCTTATAGCAGAGGTGTTTGTCGGAACGAAGCAGAGCTTTGAGCCGAAATCGTCGGCAAAGAAGCTGCCCGACGGTACGCTCGTTTCGCCTCCGCTTGAGGATATGTCGCCGTTTCTCCCTGACGAGGAAATGGACAGAATAATGATTATTCCGAGGGTGAAGGGCGATGAATAGAGCAGTTGTGACGGGCGCAAGCGGTGCTGTCGGCTACGGACTGATTAAGGCGCTTTTGTCAGAAAATATCGGCGTTACCGTGCTTGGAAGAAGCAAGCCCGAAATCGACGGCGTTGACTATATTTACTGCGAGCTTGACGGACTGAAAAGCTTTGATGCGGAGCTTACTGCCGACGCATTTTTCCACCTTGCGTGGAACGGCACCTACGGCGCTGACAGAAACGATATGCAGGCGCAGTACAAAAACGTTGATTATACGCTCGACGCTGTAAGATTCGCGAAAAAGCTCGGCTGCAGGGCGTTTGTCGGCGTCGGCAGTCAGGCAGAATACGGCGCTGTTGAATACGGCGTTAAGCTTACTCCTGAGCTTGCCTGCAACCCCGAAAGCTACTACGGCAAGGCGAAGCTCGAAGCCTGCAGGAAGGCGCGTGAGCTGTGCGATGAGCTTGATATTAAGTTTAACTGGTGCAGGATTATTTCTGCGTACGGTATCGGCGACAAGCCGTACACGATGGTTATGCAGACGATTGCAAAATTTGTACGCGGCGAAAGCTGTGATTTTACGCCGTGCGACCAGATTTGGGATTATATGAACAACGAGGACGTCGGACGCGCGCTTCTTATGACAGCAAAAAACGGCAAAAACGGCAGGGTGTACGTTCTCGGAAGCGGAAGCTCAGCACCGCTGAAAAGCTACGTTATGAAGATATACGACGCCGTTTCAAATAATGAGGCAAAATGCAATTTCGGCGCGTTAGCTTACTATGAAAATCAGGCGATGTATCTTTCGTCGGACATTAGCGCGTTGACGGCTGACACGGGCTTCGTGCCGAAAATCAGCTTTGACGAGGGTATACGCGCCACGGTTGAGTGGTATAAACAAAAATATATTTGAGGAAAAATATGAAGAAAATAGGTATTGTTATTCCTTGTTATAACGAGGAGGAAAACATTGTACAAATTACGGCTGCGGTGGAAGAGGAGATAATGAAATCTCTTCCGCAGTATGATTATGAAATACTCATAATTGACAACTGCTCCGAGGACAATACGCGCGCCCTGATACGCGGAATTTGCGCTGAAAATAAGAAGGTAAGGGCGATTTTTAACGCCAAGAATTTCGGTCAGTTCAATTCGCCGTATTACGCTCTTTTGCAATCGGGCGG
>JAFWKC010000055.1 GCA_017514345.1 Eubacterium sp. | reverse complement strand
TTCAACAATATTGTCGTCGTTTTTGGTTATAAGTAAAGAATTGCCATCTTCTGACATTTCCCACGCCTTACTGTTACGGCAGGAGTCAAAATAGGGATTATCGCATACGGGAACAGTAGACCTGTTAGTATAAACAAGTTCATTTAGTCCTTCTGCCTTTGCTTCTTCGTTTGTCATACCGAAATAGCAAAGCTGTGTTCCGCCATTTGCTATCTGCTCCGTCATCGGGTCAAACAAGTAATTAACGTTATCAAGCTCGGCAAGCGTTACGCCCCATCCTGCGCCCGAATAATCAGTAGCAAGAATGTGTGCGGACTTAACGCCGCCTTGCCTTAACAGATATTCAAGCATATTTGAAGCTGTAAACGAATCGCCCTCGCCAGTCATAATTGTATCGTACGCGGTAAGTCCGTCCTTGTCGGAGCTTTTCACATTTTTAGCAACGTAATTGTATGCCTTGACGGCAAATGCTTTATTATTAACCTTGCCTGCTCCGCATTCATCAAGTATTTGATTTACCTTGTCGGAAAAAGCTTTTGACTTTGCTACGGTTTCTTCCGTGCTTTGCTTATATTCAATTGTAATTCCCGATTTATCCTCTTTCTTCGCTATGTTGCCTACAAGGACGTTAAGAGGATAAGAGGTATAAAAGAGCTGCAGCACGTCGTTAAACATTCCGACGTTCATTCTTACCTCTGTTTCGCCGTTATACACAGCAGAGCATAAATCGCTGTACGCAGAAACTGTACTTGCGTCATAAGAGGAATAAGCCATATCAAAGGCGTCGAATACGAGCGCCGTATCTGCCTTATTATCATTTTCTTCCTTTTCTGCCGTCGGGTTAACAGCACACGATGCGAGTGCAAATGAAAGTATAACGCAAAGCAGCACCGCAATAATTCGTTTTATCATCGTTATTTTACCTCAATTGAAGATAGTATTTCGCCGACCTTGCCGTGAATAACTAAATCAGCCATACTGTCTGCAGGCGTCGGGTCACGGTTAATAAGAACAAAATGCGCGCCTCTGAAATACCTGATAAAGCCAGCGGCAGGATATACGTTAAGCGACGTTCCAGCAACGATAAGGCAGTCGGCAGAAGCAATAGCGTTAACTGCTCCGTCGATTGTAGCGCCGTCGAGTCCTTCCTCATACAGAACGACGTCGGGCTTAACCGTTCCGCCGCACACGTCACACTTAGGAACGGGCGTATTATTCACGATATAATCTACGCCGAAAAACTTGCGGCACTTTTCGCAGTAATTACGGTGAACGCTGCCGTGAAGCTCATACACGTTCTTTGAGCCTGCCGCCTGGTGCAAGCCGTCAATATTCTGAGTTACAACGGCAAGAAGCTTCCCTGCCCTTTCAAGCTCGGCAAGTTTTTTGTGAGCGTCGTTCGGCTGAGCGTCAAGAAAAAGCATCTTGTCACGGTAAAATTCATAAAAATCATTAGTATGCTTTTTATAAAAAGTGTGACTTAATATCTGCTCAGGCGGATAGCTGTACTTCTGATTGTACAGACCGTCTGCCGAACGGAAATCAGGAATTCCGCTCTCCGTCGACACACCAGCTCCGCCGAAAAACACTATTTTGTTTGAGTTATTTATTATTTCCTGTAAAGTCATCTTAAAAATTCATATTGTTCCAGCCCCAATTTGAATACTCGCTGTACTTAACGTAAGTACGCGACGCTGGAACCAAAAGCCTTTCTTCACTGATTTTGCATATACGCTTTGTAAGGTCGTCATAAGCGCTGTCATTAGCTGTACCGAAAATTGAAACGTCAAACATAGCGCAATCAGAGCCGTCGCCCTTGAAGAACATATCTGAGTTGCCCTCAACCCTTACCATAAGCCAGCCTTCGCTTTTGCCTGGAATAGCCGTAATAGCTTCGCCGAGGTCTGCTTTAATGAGCTCAACAGTTTCGCTGTCAAGCTGTTTATTCGTTTTTAAATCAATATATGGCATATTGTACACCTCTCATAATAATGATATAATTATTATAATATTATATATTTTAAAAATCAACAAAAAGTGTTGACTTTTATTATTTTAAGTAATATAATACTTTGCAAAGAATATTACTAATTGTAGTTTTGATTATTACTATTTGTATAGGTGATA
>JAFWKC010000054.1 GCA_017514345.1 Eubacterium sp. | reverse complement strand
TCATATTATAATATGCCCTCGAAGTATTTCCTGCTTTGAGCAAGCTCGTCGTAAACCTCGAAGCCCTTTGAATATATCTCTATGACAGCGCCGCCCTTGTAGCCTGCGTCTTCCATAGTGTCAAACAGACGTCTGAAATCAAAATCGCCTTTTCCTGGTGGCAGGCAGTCGCCTTCGGCGCCGTTGTCGCTGAGGTGAAGATGAACTATATCGTCCTTCATTTCCTCTACAATCTCAAACGGGTCGTAGCCTGAGCGTATCGCCTGCTTAATGTCGAACACCATATTGAAATCGTCGCCGAGCTGAGCTCTCATACGCTTAAGAAAGTCGAGCGACTGAGAACGGAAACGAACAACGTTTTCCTGACAGACGCGCACGCCTTCAACCTTGCCGAGCTCGACAAGCTCTCTGAAACGGCTGATATAATGCTCCTCGGGGATATCGCGCTTCTGAACTGCAAGTCCGCCGTGAATAACGGCGATATCTGCACCGAGCACAGCCGACGCGTGAAAGTGACGCTTATATAGGTCGATGAAATCGTCGTAGCGTCTTTGATACTCACCGAAAATACACGTGTTTTCGATAAACGATGAAAACGGATGAGTAGAGAGTATCTGCACGCCCTCGCTGTCGGCGCGCTTTTTCATTTCATAAGTAAAGCTGTCGTCAAGCTCGCACGAGGAATTGAAAAATATCTCGCAGGAGCCGAAGCCTAATTCAATTATTTTGTCGAGCGCTTTTTCCGTTTCGAGCGGATAAAAGCACGAGGTGGATGCACCTATTTTCATTTCAGTAACGCCTCGATGCACGCAAGCTTAACGCTTACGCAGAGAATTTGCGCCGCAAAATCAAGCTCGCTGACGGGCGGAAGCGACGGAGCAATACGGATATTGCTGTTTTTCGGGTCAACACCATACGGATACGTAGCGCCGACGTTTGTCAGCACAACACCAGCTTCCTTGCAAAGCTCGCCTGCTCTTTTTGCACAGCCCTCCATAACGTCAAGACTGATGAAATAACCGCCGCGCGGCTCAATCCAGCTTGCAATACCGCGTCCGCCAAGCTCGCCCTCAAGGTGACGAAGCACCATTTCAAACTTAGGCTTCATAAGTGCGGCGTGCTTTTTCATATGCTCCTTGATACCGTTAACATCGCCGAAAAATTCAACGTGTCTGTGCTGGTTCATCTTATCATAGCTGATTGTCTGAGCATTAAGTCGCTTCAGAATATCGGCGATATTCGCGTCGCTTGCCGCAAGCGCAGAAATGCCTGCGCCTGGGAAGGTCATCTTTGAGGTTGAGCAAACCTCGATAACCATATCGTCGTTGCCGTATTCGGGAAGCACGTCAAAGATGTTGAGAAGCTCGTCGCCCTCTTCGTAAATTTCGTGAATAATATACGCGTTATCCCATATTACCCTGAAGTCCTCTGCCGCAGGCTTAAGCGCGGCAATACGGCGTACAACCTCGTCGGTGTACGTAATACCCTGCGGGTTAGAATACTTGGGAACGCAGAACATACCCTTTACGCTTTCGTCCTTTACAAGCTCTTCGATTGCGTCCATATCGGGACCGTCGGGAGTCATATCAACGTTAATCATCTTGATACCGAAGTATTCAAGAATTGTAAAATGTCTGTCATAGCCAGGAACGGGACAGATGAACTTAACCTCGGGAAGCTTGCTCCACGGAGCGCTTCCGAGAACGCCGTGCGAATAGCACTGTGCAATATAGTCAAACATAAGCGAAAGGCTTGCGTTAGGACCGATAAGAATATTCTTCGGCTCTACGCCGAGCAAATCTGCAAAAAGCTTCTTGCAGCTCGGAATACCGTCAAGAATACCGTAGTTTCTAAGGTCAATTCCGTCCTCGATATAATCCGTTTCGCCAAGTAAATCCATTGATAAATCAAGCTGCTCCTTTGAGGGCTTTCCGCGCGACATATCGAGCTTAAGTCCCATCGACTTGTAGCCGTCATATCTTTTCTGCAGCTCAGCCTGTACTGCGATAAGCTGCTCGCGTGTCATTTCTGTATATTTAGTCATAATATCGTCCTCCTAAAAGTTGTATAATACCACTTTTTATTTAATAATGCAATAATTATTCGCTAATTGTGTACAGTATGCATACCGACCACAACATATACGGCTTGATTTAGAACAAATGTTGTATTATAATATAATCAAACAATTGTTCTAATGGTGATATTATGGAAAGAACGATACTTCACGTTGACTGCAACAAATTTTACGCGTCGGTTGAATGTCTTTACCGCCCCGAGGTACGCGACAAGCCCGTCGCCGTCGGCGGAAATCCAGAAACGCGTCACGGAATAATACTGACGAAAAACGAGATTGCGTCAAAATACGGCTTAACCGTTGGCGAGCCGCTCTGGAAGGCGTATCAGAAATGCCCAGAGCTGATAGTAGTGCCGCCGAATTACCCGCTTTATCTTCGGTTTTCAAGACTGTGCCGAAAGGTTTATGAGGATTACAGCGAATACATCGAGCCGTTCGGGCTTGATGAAAGCTGGCTCGACGTTACGGGAAATCAACAAAGCGGAATGGAAATCGCCGAGGAAATACGAAACAGAATCAAGTTTGAGCTTGGCATAACCGTAAGCATCGGCGTAAGCTACAACAAGATTTTCGCAAAGCTCGGCTCGGACTACAAAAAGCCCGACGCGATAACGCGCATAGGCTCTGATAACTACAAAAAAATTGCGTGGGAGCTACCCTGCGGCGACTTGCTTTTTGTAGGGCGTTCAACGCAGAAAAAGCTGTACTCCTACGGCATTTACACGATTGGCGATTTGGCGAATACTGACGTAAAATTCCTGAAAAGCGTGTTCGGCAAAAATGGCGAAACGCTGCACTGCTTTGCAAACGGACTCGACTCTGCGCCCGTAAAGCACAAGGACGAAATCCGCGATGTAAAAAGCATAGGAAACTCTACGACAACGCCGCGCGATTTAGTCAACAACGCCGACGTCAGCGCCGTAATGCGCGTACTCAGCGAAAGCGTTGCACAGCGCCTGCGCGAGCACGGCTTCAAGGGCAGAACAATCACCATCAGCGTGCGCGACACGAAGCTCTTTTCATTTACACGGCAAAAAAAGCTCGACTTCCCTACCGACCTCAGCACAGAGATACTCGCGGCGGGAATGGAGCTGTTCAGAGCAAATTACAGCTGGTCTGCCAACATACGCTCGCTCGGTATTTCCGTCAGCGACTTTGACTTTGAATACTGCGAGCAATTTGACCTTGCAGGCACGGCACAGCGCCGCGAAAAGCGCGAAAAAATTGAAAGCACAATCGACGTTCTGCGCCGCCGCTTCGGGCATTACTGCATACAGCGCGCGTGCCAGCTCAGCGCCGCAACCGACCTGTCCGACTTCAACCCCCATGACGAGCACATAATCCACCCGATAAGCTACTTCGCATAATTTGCACCTGTATTATAAAAACCGCACGCGGAATAATCCGTGTGCGGTTTTTTATACGCTCACTTATACTTTTGAGCAATTCTGTCTTTTTGTTTTACTGACGTGTAAATACTAAAGTAAATACTGTACGGTCGCCGCCGCCAAGTCCTGTGTTGCCTGCAACGGTTGTTGTCATTGTGTGGAGCGTCCAACCCTGCTGTGCCCACTTGTTGAGCTCTTTGTCAAGCTCCGAAAGATTTTTGGCGTTATGACCGATGAACTTCTCTTTAAGTATCACCTGAGATGTTGCATACTGCATCAGTATCCTCCTTTCTCCCACCGCGGGAGGTTATTTATAACAAGACACTGCGTCCTTAAAAACGCAGTGTCGATTGTTTAACCGAAATATCTCTTAAGAAGACCTTCGAAAGCCTGTCCGTGTCTGTTATCGTCATGAGATATTGAGTAATTTCAAGGGTTATAAACAATAAGCACATAAATAGCACAAAGCATTACCATTCAATATCGTTGTAGGGCGTATTTTCAACTCCGTTTGAATTGAGGTTTTGTACCATCCTGTCAAGCTTTCCGCGCCACATCTTTTTAAACCAAGCTGTATTACCGAATAGCTTTACAATGGTAGGGCTGATTGCATAATATGTATAAATAAATGCTCTGCCATACCAAGTTTTAGCAAGCTGATTATCTCTATAACGGCGAAGAGTCCAAACCTGCGGGCAGTCATAAGAACCGTAAACCGCAGTTGCAACATAACATCCGTTAGAATTATTACCTGTATTATCAGAGTTGGATTTTGAAATATCAAGAAGATCCTCTCTAACAGTATACGAATCTTTAAATCTTTTTCCAACTTCTTCTACTTTAGCGGCAACAATAGGAATTCTTTCATATGTTTCTTTTGAAAGATTTGGAATATAAACAGGCAAGCAAGAAGCAAGATTACTTTGAGCACTACCGCACAATGATAATACTACTTCCACTATTTCTGAATTCTGATTATACTCTATTAATGAGTATGAAAACTCTGCTATCTTTTCAGCCAAATTGATAAGTACCGAAGCATATACAGAAGCATTTAACGAAGCCGAAGAAAGACGTTTATAATAATACATAGTAATAGCCTCTAATGCGTCAGTCATAATTCTGATAGTATCTGCATAGACCGTAATTCTATCATTATTAAAACTCTCTGTTTGCTCATCTTTTTTAATAAATTCACTAACACTTTCAATAATGGTTATTGTATCTGAAAGCGAAACCCTTTCAGTATGAAGTGCTTTTTCGCAAAGATCAGCTTTTAGTTTATACTCTTCGC
>JAFWKC010000053.1 GCA_017514345.1 Eubacterium sp. | reverse complement strand
GACGGTCAGGCAACAGCCAATAACGACACACCGACAAACGTATCGCTTATGCACGAATCGGGCAACGTTTCCGACAAGCCTCTTTATTTCTTCCTCGAAAGATATATGCAGTCCTTTATCGACGAGATGACTGAATTCATCGACGCAGTCGTTAACGATAAGGAAACTAAGACAACGGTTAACGACGGTCTTGAAGCGCTTCGCCTCGGACTTGCCGCAAAGCTTTCCGTAGCAGAGCACAGACCTGTTAAGCTCAGCGAAATTGAAGCTTAGTATAACAATTCATAACTCAACAGAGGTGCGAATATGAAAAGAATCAGATTAACAATGTCGCAGGCGCTTGTTAAGTTCCTCGACAATCAGTATATCGAAGTTGACGGCGTTGAAACAAAATTTGTTTCGGGCATTTTCGGAATTTTCGGTCACGGCTGCGTTGTAGGCGTTGGTCAGGCTCTTGAGCAGGGCGGACACAACCTCACCTTCTTCCAGGGCAAAAACGAGCAGAATATGGCTCTTGCCGCTGTTGCATACGCAAAGCAGATGGACAGAAAGGCTATCATTCCGTGCGTTTCCTCTATCGGTCCCGGCGCTACCAATATGGTAACTGCCTGCGGCTGCGCTACCGCGAACAGAATTCCGTTGCTTGTTCTCCCAGGTGACACCTTTGCGTGCCGTCAGCCCGACCCTGTTTTACAGCAGGCTGAATTTTTCGACAACTACGGCAGAACTGTTAACGACGCGTTCAAAGGCGTTTGCCATTATTTTGACAGAATTCTTCGTCCCGAGCAGCTTATGACAGCTTGTATTCACGCAATGCGCGTGCTTACCGACCCTGCCGACACAGGAGCGGTTTGTCTTGCTATGCCGCAGGATGTTGAGGGCGAGGCTTACGATTATCCCGAGCATTTCCTTCAAAAGCGCGTTTGGCACATTGACCGCAGACCTATTACCGCTTCTCAGCTTGAAAGAGCTGCCGAGCTTATCAAAGCTGCCAAAAAGCCGCTTATCGTTTGCGGCGGCGGTGTTCGCTACAGCGGCACTGAAAAGGAGCTTCTTGCTCTTGCCGAAAAGTGCAATATCCCGATTTCGGAAACTCAGGCAGGCAAAGGTCTTATCGACTGGAAGCACCCGCTTAACGTCGGCGGTATCGGCGTAACGGGCGGCAAGGCTGCAAACGTTATCGGCAGAGACGCTGACCTTATTATCGGCGTCGGCACAAGATTTTCCGACTTCACAACTGCTTCAAAGTGGCTGTTTAACGAGAACAGAAAGGTGCTTGGTATCAACATCTGTCCGTTTGACGCGTACAAGATGGACGCCGAAGCAATCGTTGCTGACGCGCGCGAGGCTGTCAGCGCTCTTTACAACGCTCTCGACGGCTACAAAACGGCGTATACAAACGAGGTTGCAGACGCTAAGGCTGATTGGGACGCAATCGTTGACGAGTATTATTCAACTGAGCTTGACGGCGGTCTTAACCAGACGCTTGCACTCGGCATTATAAATGAATTTATGGACGCGGAGGATGTGGCTCTCGGCTCGGCAGGCTCGCTTCCGGGCGATATGCAGCGCCTGTTCAGACCTAAGGCTCGCGGCACGTATCATATGGAATACGGCTACTCAAATATGGGATATGAGGTTAACGGCGCGCTCGGCGCAAAGCTTGCAAAGCCCGAGGCAGAGATTTATACCTTCTGCGGCGACGGCTCCTTCCTTATGGGACACAGCGAGCTTTATACCTCGCTTCAGGAAGGCTTAAAGATTAACGTATGTCTTTTCGATAACCTCGGATGGGGCTGTATCGAAAACCTGCAGAATAATCAGGGTACAGACACGTTCGGTACCGTATTCCGTGCGCGTAATCCAGAAACTGGAATGCTCGATGGCGCAGATATGACCGTTGACTTTGCTAAAATCGCAGAGGGCTATGGCGCAGTAGGTTATTCAATCCACAATTCAGACGAGCTTCGCGCTGCTCTTGAGGACGCGAAGAAGCAGACTAAGTCCTGCGTATTTGACATCAAGGTGCTTCCAAAAACGATGACGCCTGGCTTTGAAAGCTGGTGGCGTGTCGGCGTTGCCGAGGTTTCCACAAGCGAAACCGTAGCCGCAGCGTATAAGGATATGCAGGAGAATATAGCTAAAACATTCGATTACTAATGATAATTTATAATTCAAGGAGAAATTATATAATGCTTAACCCCGACAAAGTTAAACTTGCGATTGCGCCTATCGGCTGGACAAACGACGATATGCCTGACCTCGGCGCAGAAAACACATTTGAGCAGTGCATAAGCGAGATGGCTCTCGCAGGCTTCAAGGGCTCGGAAATCGGCAACAAATACCCGTCCGACCCTGACGTGCTCAAGCCTTATCTTGACATAAGAGGACTTCAGATTTGTAACGCGTGGTTCTCGTCCTACCTTACCTCAAAGCCTTATGAGAAAACAATCGAGGCGTTCAAGGCTCACGCTGACAAGCTCTATAAGCTCGGCGCGCGCGTAATCGGCGCATCTGAGCAGGGCAATTCAATTCAGGGCGACCTGACAAAATCAATCCTTGATGAAAAGCCGTACTACACCGACGAGGAGTGGGAGATTGTAGCAAAGGGCTTCAACGAAATGGGCGCATACGCAAAGAGCAAGGGTATGTACTTCACCGTTCATCACCATATGGGAACGGGCGTTCAGACCGTTGAGGAAATTGACAAGCTTTTGGAAATCACAGACCCCGAGCTTGTATACCTTCTTTTTGACTCAGGTCATCTTACCTTTGCGGGTATCGACCCCGTGCCTGTACTCAAAAAGTACGTTAACAGAATTAAGCACGTTCACCTTAAGGACGTCAGACTTGACGTGTACAACAATCAGGTTGTTCCGCAGCATATGTCCTTCCTTGACGCAGTACGCGCAGGCGTGTTTACTGTACCTGGTGACGGCGACGTTGACTTCAAGCCGATTTTCGACATCCTTGCCGAAAACGATTACGAAGGCTGGGTAGTTGTTGAAGCAGAGCAGGACCCTGCAAAGGCTAACCCGTTTGAGTATGCAGTCAAAGCACGTAAGTATATTAAAGAAAAAGCAGGATTATAAGAAAAAGCACTCCGTTGGAGTGCTTTTTCAGTGTTCAGTATACAGTGTTCAGTATACAGTTTTCAGCCTTAGATGGGCTTTGCCCATACCCATAACAGATAACGGCTAACTAAAAAAGGTTAATCCCTCGGGATTAACCTTTTTTTAACTGTCTTTCAAGCCACGTTGCGCCGAGGTCGAGCGCGTTGAACAAGCCGTTCTTTTCGCTCTTCTTAATAATTCTGTCCTTTGGGGACGCGTCCTCGTCCGTGGAGAGAAGCTGGATTGTTACGTCGCCCGCAAGCGTGATGTCCTTCAGCTCCTCTGAATTTTTGATACCGAGGCAAACGACGTACGGGTCGTTCATATCACCGTAGTAAATAGTGTTTCCGCTTCTTACAAGCGGCTTGCCCTTGTATTCAAGAAATTTTTCAGTCTTTTTTGCTGCCAAGGGTAAACACCTCTCTTTCCTGTTTTATCCGAGGTATGACTTAACCATTTCCGCAAGAAGCTCGTCGCGGTCAACACGGCGGATTAAGCTGCGCGCGTTGTTATGAGTTGTGATGTAAGTAGGGTCCTCAGAGAGAATGTATCCTACAATCTGATTGATAGGGTTATAGCCTTTTTCCTGAAGCGCGTCAAAAACCTTTGTCAAGGTTTCCTTCATAATGTCCTCGTCGTTGCCGCCGATTTTAAAGGTCATAGTCTTATCAGTCATTAAAGTCACCTCCGTGTGAAAAATAGTATATTATACGAAAAAACTATATACTAATACACTATGAATATCATTATATACAAAAAAATAATAAATTACAATACTTTTTACTGAATTTTTTAGCAAAAACTTGACATAATGATATTAAAATATTATAATCTAAACAATATTAACGGCAAAGACGCGGTGTAAGTAGACCTGCCCGTTCCTTTTCAGAGAGTATGCGCTCGGTGCAAGCATACAGGAGGGCAGCTTGAATTTCAGCCGCCGAGCCCTCTGCGAGAAACTAAGCAGAGCGTATCGCTGCGTTAAAGCGTTTGAGCGGCAGGGACGACCTGCAATTTGAGTGGTACCACGGAAGTAATGCTTTCGCCTCATTTTTGGGGCGGAAGCTTTTTTAGTTTGCCAAAGGTTCAAAGGAGGAACATATGGGAAAAATAGAAGAACTAAAACAGCAATTTGAAAAAGAGCTTGAACAGATTAAGGACTTGTCCGAGCTTGAGGGCGTGCGTGTTTCGTACCTCGGCAAAAAAGGCTCCGTAACTGGACTCCTCAAGGGAATGAAGGAGCTTTCAAACGAGGAGAAAAAGACGTTCGGTCAGCTCGTCAACGAGCTCAAAAATTCAGTAGGCGAAAAAATCGCAGAAAAAACTGCCGAGCTTAAGGAAAGAGAAATTCAGGCGGAAATTGAGCTTATGCCCGAATTTGATTTGTCGATGCCAGCGTCAACTGCAAGGGGCTCATATCACCCGATTACTCTCGTTCAGCGTCAGTGCGAGCAGATATTCAAATCAATGGGTTTTACCGTTGAGGATTACAGCGAGGTTGTTACCGACTACGAATGCTTTGAGTCGGTTAATATCCCGAAGGACCATCCTGCGCGCGATATGCAGGACACCTATTACCTCACTAACGGTCAGCTTCTTAAGAGCCAGACCTCTGCAGCACAGAACGCGATTTTAAGAAAATACAAGAAGCCGCTTTACGAGGACGGCGTGCCGATTAAGGCAATTTTCCCGGGACGCTGCTTCCGTAACGAGGCTACCGATGCCTGCCACGAAAACACCTTCTTCCAGATGGAAGGTATGATGGTTGACAAGGATATTTCTATCTCAAATCTCATTTACTTTATGAAAACTATGCTGTCTGAGGTGTTCCAGAAGGACATCAAGGTTCGCCTTCGTCCAGGCTTCTTCCCGTTCGTGGAACCAGGATTTGAGCTTGACATCAGCTGTCTTATCTGCGGCGGCGAGGGCTGTCCGTCGTGCAAGCACAGCGGCTGGCTTGAGCTTTGCCCGTGCGGTATGATACACCCCGAGGTGCTTCGTATGGGCGGCATTGACCCCGACGAGTACACGGGCTTTGCGTTCGGTCTTGGACTTACAAGACTTGTAATGATGAAATACGGTATCGGCGACATCCGCGACCTCAACAGCGGTAATCTCAAAGCTCTGTCGCAGTTCACCGACGACGAATAAGAAAGGAGAGTGAAATATTATGTTTTTATCAATGAATTGGATTTCTGATTTCGTGGACCTCTCGGGTCTTGACAAAATCAAGCTTATCAATCAGTTTTCACTCTCGACAGCCGAGGTAGAAAACGATATATTCTTCAAGGGCTCTGACATTTCGGGAATAGTTGTTGCCGAAATACTCAGCGTTGAGCCTCATCCCGAGTCAAAGAAGCTTCATCTTCTGAAGGTTGACATCGGCGAAAGTGAGCCGACTGACGTCGTATGCGGCGCGCCTAACGTAAGAGTGGGTATGAAAACTGCGTTCGCAAAGCTCGGCGCAAAAATCGGCGAAATCGAAATTACTCCGCGCAAGCTTGCAGGCTACACCTCAAACGGTATGTGCTGCAGCGAAAAGGAAATCGGTATTTCCGACGACAACAGCGGAATTATGGATATCACCGACGACGTTGCAAACGGCACCGACCTCAAGGATATTTACGAGATTGAGGACATTGTTTTCGAGGTTGATAACAAGTCGCTTACAAACCGTCCCGACCTTTGGGGACACTACGGTATTGCGCGCGAATTTGCCGCGCTTGCAGGCAGAGAGCTTAAGCCGCTTGACGTTATCAATACCAACGATTACGACAATCTTGACAAGGTTGACCTTAAAATTCTTGACCCGCTGTGTCAGCGTTATTCGTGTATGCAGGTTGAGAATATCACAACGAACGTATCGCCCGTGAATATGCGTATCCGTCTTTTCTACTGCGGTATGCGCGCTATCAACTTTCTTGCCGACCTTACTAACTACCTTATGCTCGAAATGGGACAGCCGATGCACGCTTTTGACAGCAGAAAGGTTGAAAAAATCAGAATTAAACGCTTTGACGAGCCGTTTACCTTCCAGACTCTTGACGGCGTTGACAGAAGCATTGACACCGAAACGCTGATGATTTGCAACGACGATACACCTGTTGCAATCGCAGGTATTATGGGCGGACTTGACAGCGAAATTGTCGAGGACACGACTACGCTCACGCTGGAGTCTGCAACCTTCGACGCGGCTTCAATCCGCAAGTCGACAGTTCGCCTCGGTCACCGTACCGACGCTTCGATGCGCTACGAAAAAAGCCTTGACCCCGAAATGACAACTGTTGCTATCGCAAGGTTTATGAAGCTTCTTCTTGACACCGACGGCAACGCCAAAATCGTATCTGCGCTCACAGATGAAATTGCTTTCAGCTATGACGAGGTTACGCTCGATTTTGACAAGGCGTTCGTTGACAAGTACACGGGTATCGAAATTGACAACGATACTATTATTAATACGCTCACTTCACTTGGCTTCAAGGCAAGCGTTGAGGATGATAATTTCACAGTTACCGTTCCAAGCTGGCGCGCTACGAAGGACGTTACGATGAAGGCTGATATCATCGAGGAAATCACGCGTATTTACGGCTACGATAACTTTGATGTTCACACGACGCGCTCGCCGCTTTATCCCGTTCGTCCCGATGTCGAAAAGACCGACGAGGATAAGATAAAGGATATACTTGTTAAGCGCTATTCGCTCCACGAGGTACATTCGTACGTTTGGGGCTACTATGACGAACTTAAGGCAATCGGGCTTGACGTTGAGGGCGAAATCAAGCTTGCTAACGCGACTAACCCGAACATCGAAACGATAAGAAATTCGATGATACCTACTCAGCTCTGTCAGGTTAAATCAAACACGGGATATTCACCTGAGTTCGGCATTTTCGAGGTTGGCAGAGTAGTTACTGCCGTTGATGAAAACGACCTTTGCGTCGAAAAGAAAATGCTCGGCATCACTCTTTATTCAAGAATGAAGCCGATGCCGATGCTCTATTTTGATTTGCGCGATATGCTTGCTGTTCTCGTTGACGACCTGAAGCATAAGGAGCTTAGCTTTGAAAAGAAGGACACTACTCACGCCTTCCAGCACCCGAGAAATCTGAACAAGGTTATTTGCGACGGTGTTGAAATTGGCGAAATCGGTATTGTTCATCCGACCGTTTCAAAGAAGCTTGACAAAAAGGCTGCTATCGTTTACGCCGAAATTGACGTCAACGCGCTTGCGGCGCTCGATAACGCTTCGATAGCATACGAGGAGCCGAGCAAGTTCCCTGCGATGGAAATCGACCTTTCGTTTATCACCGACCGCTTTGAGCCGATTGCAAAAGCAATTAAGGGCGAAAACTGCGACCTCATCAAGAACGTTGAGGTTACCGACGTTTACGAAGGCGAGGACACAAAGTCAATCACGACGCGCCTTACCTTCTCTGACCCCGAAAAAACTCTTACGCGCGAGGAGGTACAGTCAGTCGCTGACCGTATAATTGAAACCCTCAAAGCAAAGGGAATTAACCTTAAGGGATAAATAAAAAAAGCTGTTACGCGTTGCGTAGCAGCTTTTTTAGCTCAAAGCTTTTAGCTTTCGGAATACGTCGGGTGGTTTCCAAAATTTGTTACATCTTGGAGCGCCGCCAAATTTTGACCACTACGAAGTTCTTATTGCTCCCTTTATCTCGCACAGGGAGCGGTCGTAAACGAACCTCGGCTTCGCCTCGGACAATCAGTAGGGGCGGATACCATCCGCCCACATTTAGAGTCTATTCTCAATTTCTTTTACAATATCGCTCATTTTTATATCGAGTGCGTTGGCTAATCGATAAAGCGTTTCAAGCGTAGGCTTTCGGTCACCGCGCTCGATAGCAGACAAATGTGTTCTGCCTATGTCTGCAAGACCACTTAATACTTCCTGTGACAATCCCTTATTTTTCCTTAAATCAGCTATTACACTACCGACTGTTTTTGAATCTAACATTGGTTCAAACATTTTATCACCCGTCTATAGTGTAAGATGTTTTATAACCAATTATGACTACATATGTTGACAATTGAATACTTATGTGTTAAAATAATACAAAATGAAAGGAGCATTTTTTATGGAAAATCAAAATAATAATAATGAAATGCAACAAGCAGTAACTGCAGCTCTTGATGAGCAAAAGAAGAAAAAACGCAAAAGAAGGTTGATTATTTTTGCTGTAATTATTGTTGTAATTATTGCAATAGCGGCGCTATCGTCTGGTGGCGACGATTCATCAAGCTCACAAGCTGGAAATAATAACTCAGCGGAAACCACATCTCAAGTTAGTGCAGATAAAGAAGCAGCTGTTGATGGCAAAATAGGAAACTATGTTTGCGTAGTTAAAAAAGCGGAAATATGCAAAAACTGGGAAGGTAAAGATGCTGTAAAAATAACATATGCGTTCACGAACAATAATACTGAAGCTGAAAGCTTTGATATAGCTCTTACTGACAACGTATATCAGGACGGTGTTGGACTTGAAAGTACATTTATTAGCTCTGATGATGACGATTGGGGAATTGATGTAAAGATTAAGCCAGGAGTTACAAAAGAAGTTGCAAAGGTTTATGTTCTCCGTGACAAAACAACTGACCTTGAAGTTGAAATCGGAGAGTTGTTCTCATTTGATGATACAAAGGTAAAAACAACTGTAAAATTACAATAAGGAATTTAATAAAAAATCGATTGACTATTCAAAGCCAATCGATTTTTTTAATTCTTCTTTTGTCATCATATTATTAAGGCACGAGAGGAGGGAGGAGGTGGAAAGAAATTCGGGCAGTCCGAGCTGTGTCATAAGCTGCTTTCTGTTTTCCTTTGCATTCGGCGTTCCCGTCAGTCCGAGCTCAAAGAGGTCAGCCGTAGTAATCGGGTCGTCGTTTTGCGACGCTGAGCAGGTCACGCCTGCTTTTTTTAATGCGTCAAGAAGGACGTCCTTCGTCATTCCCTCTACGCCGAGCTTACCCTCCTTCGACGGCTCGCTTTTGCGCTTTTCCTTGCCGTAAATGTCGGGAATGTAAACATTCTTTATTCTGTCCTTCGGCACGGCTGATGCGATGTGTCCGCGTATCATAAAGCCTGCGTGGTCGGAGTCGGTAAGCACGATTATTCCTCGCTCCTCGGCGAGCTTTTTTATAAAGCTCAGTTTTTCCTTGTCCTTAAAAATACCAAAGCCGTTCGTTTCGATAATAAACGCGTCAAGTATGTTCGACAGCTTAAGCTTGTCGTATCTGCCTTCAACTATAACGGCTTCACTCAGCTTGATTTTTTCCATCTCAGCTCCTTTGCATCAGCAGCTTTGCGACGGTTTCTTCAAGCAGAATGTTTTTGTCAATAGCCGTTGATTTCAGCTTTTCATCTGTGTCAGCGATGATGTCGATAGAATTTCTCAGCGACTCAATGCTAATCGTGCGGCAGTCGCGAGCCGCGTTTCTTATCAGAAATTCTCTGCCCTTGTAAGAAAAATAATTACTTAGCTCGCTTTCGTTTGCGCCTGCCGACTTGGCGCATTTTACGCGGTACATATCAATGTAGCACGAAGCGATTACAGCGAGGATTGATATAGGCTCCTCCTTTTGCGCAAACAGTACGGACAGCACCGAATACGCCTTGTCGCTGTTGCCCTGCAGAATGAATTTTGACAGGTCGTAAACGCGCGCCTGGAGCGATTTTATGGCAAGCGAGTCAATGCTTTCTTTTGTAATTTCGCTGCCCTCGCCCGTGTAAGCGCAAAGCTTTTCAAGCTCGCTGAAAATCGTCTGGATGTCCGAGCCGACAACGCTGATTAAATATCGCGCAAGGTCGGTAGATATAACGCATTTGCGCTTTTTTGCCGAAGCCACAATAAGCCGTGCAAGCTCGGCTTCCGTACGCTTTTCAAGATTAACTGCGCTGCCCGCCTTTGCAAAGGCAGTTTCAACCGAGCGCCACTTCGCGCTCTTTTTTGTGTCAAGCTCTATGTTGTCGTACCAGAATACGATTACGCACGTCGGCGACACGTCCTTGAAGTATTCCTTAAGCGCGTCGATGTCCTTCTGGCTCTTATCAAGCGGATAATCGTGCACAAGAACAAGGGTATGACCGCCCATCATCGGTATCATATCCGCGTCCTGCAGAATGTCGCCGATGGGAGTATTCTTACCCTCGTACTGATGAAAGTTGAAGTCAGCAAACGCTTCGTCAACAAGCTTGCTCTTCAGCTTTCCAACATAGTATTCCTTGAGGTAGCTCTCCTCGCCGTATATCAGGTATACGGGCGAGAAGTCCTCGTTTTTAATTTGCTCTTTTAATTCTTTTTCACCGATTTTTGGCATGAATTCTCCGATGTATCAGCTTCAAGCATCAAGCCTGTAGCCCTAAGCTGTTAATTATATTTTTTCAATAAGGAACTGAACGCTCAGCTTTTCGCCTGCTTTTACCTTATACTTATCGCGTACGAACGCCTGACCTGGCATATCACCGCCGATACCCTGCTGGGCAGAGTCGATAGTTACGGTAATGTCGCCGTCCCTGTTCATTTCGCTGTGGTGCTGAGCCTTTTCAAGCTCGTCGGGCGTGTACGGAAGCGCCGAGAACATAACGGGCGCGTCGTAGTATGCAGTAACCTTGATGCCCGAGCCCTTCTTATCAGTAACGGTAAAATACCTTACGTCGGCTCTTGTCGACGATTCCTGCGGGCGCATATAGGTGTACTCAAACTTATCAACAGGAAGCGAGTATTTGCCGATTTTGTAGCCCGTTTTTCTGTCGGGATACGACGGCGCTTCGCCCCTGCCGTACCAGCTTATGCAGTCACAGCCTTTGTCAACGCCGAGAATAAAGCCAAAGCGGATAGGCTCAGCCTTTGGTACTGCCGAGTGATAAACTGCAAGCTTGCCGTCAGCGTAAACTGTGTACGAAACGTACGCGTTTTTAAGTCCTGGAACGTCAAGCGAGGACTTGATTTTAAGCACGCCGTCGCTGTTTTCAGTTTCGGTCTTAAGCGCCTTGATTGAATGTGAAGCCTTCTGCCACTTGTAGTAAGGATTCATCTTGATAAACGGCGGAAGGAAGTTGAGAACGCCGATGTCGTTGTCGGTAAGCGCTCTGAAATAGTTTGGTTTAATCGGCGCGGTAATAACGCTCTTGCCGTCAATTTCGTATGTCGTAACGGCGCCGTTTTCAACTGTAATGCTGAAGTTTTCGCCGCTTGCGTTAACTGTGTTGCCCTTCTGCTCAAAGGATATTGCGCCGCCCTTGTTTTCGAGTGCGGGCTTAGCCGCATTTCTCAGAATGAACTGGTCAAAAGCTATTTCAAAGTTGCTCTTGAGTCCAGGCGTCTTTTTCTTCGTAAAGAATGAAACCGTCAGCACGCATTCCTTGTTTTCAGGCAGGGAAGAGAGGTCGTAGGGGATATCGATAATCTCCTCCTGCAGCGGGGACAGCGCAAACTTTTCAAGCTCGCCCGACTGTACCTCTTCGCCCTCACACTCGATTTTCCATCTGCACTTGTAGCTCGACATATCAGTAAACAGGAAGCGCGAACGCACCTTAAATCTGCCTGCCTCTATATCCGACTCGGTGGTTACAATCGGCTGATAAACGTGCTTAACCTCCCAGAACTGCGGGTGCGGCACGCGGTTTGCGGCAACAACGCCGTTAGCGCAGAAGTATGTGTTTGAGCCTGTCATAGCCGTGGTGTTCATCGTCGAATACCAGTGCTTCGGCTCGTCCTTTTCAAAGTCTGTGCCGTAAAGCCAGTTGTCGTTTCCGTTTTCGTCAACTGTGTGAATAGCCTGGTCAACCCAGTCCCATATAAAGCCGCCGCACATATTGTCGTACTTTTCAAAGTCGTCCATATACTCCTGAAAATTGCCAAGTGAGTTTTCCATGCTGTGAGCGTACTCGCAGAGCATAACGGGCTTTGTGTACATATCGGCTGCAATCGGCTTTGAGTCAGCAGCAAGCTGATTTGCAACGTTGTCGTAGAAGGAAATTGTAATAGCTTCCTTTTCGCCGAGCTTACGCATAGTTTCCTCGTCGGGATACATACGCGAAATAACGTCGCTCTTTTCAAACGTAAAGTCGCCCTCGTAGTGGAACTGACGCGTATTGTCAAGCGCGATAGCGGCTTCCTTCATTTTCATAAAGTTGTCGCCGTCGCCAGCCTCGTTGCCGAGCGACCACATAAAGATACACGGATTGTTCCTGTCGCGAAGTACCATACGCTCCATCTTGTCGACAGCCATATCAGTCCAAAGCGGATTTGAGCCTGGTACGTCCTTGCGCCTTACGCCGTGGCTTTCGAGGTCGCATTCGTCCATAACGTAAAAGCCGTAGCTGTTGCAAAGCTCGTAAAAATACGGGTCGTCGGGGTAATGCGAGGTGCGTATTGCGTTGATGTTGCACTGCTTCATCAAATCAAGGTCCTCAACGAAGCGCTCCTTCGGCACTGCCCAGCCATGGTCGGGGTCAAAGTCGTGACGGTTTGTACCGCGAAGCATAAGCGGCATACCGTTGAAGAGAAGCTTTTCGCCGATGATTTCAACCTTCTTGAAGCCGATGTTGTATGTCTTGACGCAAATAACAGTGTCGCCCACGCATACTGTCATAACAAGCCTGTAAAGAGTGGGTGTTTCTGCCGACCACTTGCGCGGATTTTTGATGTGCTCGCTGATGTTCAGCGCTTCGCACGCTCCGCCCTTAACTGTTTTTGTTACGCTGCCGAGTTCAGTTTCTTTATCTGTGTCCGAAATAATAACGGCGCTGACGGTGACCTCCTTGTCCGCGTCAGAATAGTTTTTGATATAAGTATCAAGCGAAAGGTCGGAGTCCTTGTATTCGCTGTCAAGGTCTGTCTTAACGTAAAAATCGCGAAGGCACGTTTTCGGCTCTGCAAAGATATATACCTCTCTGTAAATGCCTGAAAGCCACCACATATCCTGGTCCTCAAGATAAGACGAAGCGGCAAAGCGGTAAACCTTTGCGGCAACCGTGTTTTCGCCGTCCTTAACAAACGGCGTGATATCAAATTCGTGCGGCGTCATCGAACCTGTCGAATAGCCGACGTATTCGCCGTTAACCCAAACCTCAAGCGCAGCCTTGCACGCGCCGAAGTGAAGGAACAGCTCTCTGCCGTCAAAGTCCTTCGGCAGAGTGAACGAACGGCGGTAGAAGCCGATTTCCTGCATCGAACGGTCAATTTTCGGTATTTGTGACTTGGAGCGGCTGAGTGCGCGCGGGAACGTGCTTGCGTAGTAGTAAGGCGCGCTGTAGCCCTCGGTCTGCCATACGGACGGAACCTTGATTTCGTCCCATCCCGATACGTCAAATTCGTCCTTTTCAAAGCCGTCGGGCTGATTGTCGAGTCCGCGCTGCCAGAAGAATTTCCACATACCGTCAAGGCTCATTTTGTATTTAGAATTTTCGCCCGACAATGCAGCCTCACGGTTATCAAACGGCATAGCGATTGCGTGGCCGTCCTCCTTGTTGACCTTGTACTGCTTCGGGTCCTCCCAAATGTACTTGAATTTCATAAATTTTACTCCTTAAATGTAATTAATATTATTGTAAATTAAAAACATCATTTTGTCAATATTATCGCCGCCGCTTTAAGTACTTGGTATCCGCCCCTACGCGGACGTTGCAGTGATATTTGTAGGGGCTGATATTATCAGCCCGCCTATAATCAGGTGTGGACAGAGTCCCCCCAACAACTGAATACTGAAAACTGAATACTGAATTGCGGGCATTGCTCGCAACTTTTTTTGAAAAGTCAAAAAAAGTCAAAAATAATTCTTGACTTTTCCTGACCTTTGTGCTATAACATACTTGAAGGACAAAGAAAGTCAAAGTTAAATTTGTCCTAATCTCTAATGAAAAGAGGCGCGTTATCAAATGAAAATGAGTGATATGATTGCTGATATGATTATGGATATGTTCGACGAGGGCGAATCGAGCGTCCAGATTCAGCGTAACGATTTAGCAAATCGCCTTGGCTGTGTTCCGAGCCAGATAAATTACGTCATAACGTCACGCTTTACGCCTGAGGCAGGCTATCGTATAGAAAGCCGACGCGGCGGCGGGGGATATATCCTTATCACCCGAGCGGAAAGCAAGGACGAAGCGGTCGTGTCGCTCATCAAGAGCATAGGCGACGCAATTGACGAACGGAACGCGCGAGCGCATATATACAACTGTAATTACCAAAAGCTCATTGATGACACGAGTGCAAAGCTTATGCTTGCGGCTGTGAATGAAAATAATTTTAAGGGGCTCGACAGGCAGAGCGCAAACATCATCAGAGCAAAACAGCTCAAACAAATGCTGCTCACTTACATTGATTGACAAAGTTTATAAGGATGTAATAGTAAAATAGCTACTATAACGAGTATGAAAACCTCATCCAAAAGCTTTAAACTAATAACAGGAGGACTAAGCTATGAAATGCACACATTGCAACCAGAGAGAAGCAAATACACATATCAAAAGAATAATCAACGGCAAGCGTGAGGAAATGCACCTTTGCTCCGAATGTGCCGAGGAGCTCGGCGTAATGAACGACTTTAACTTTGAGCCGTTTTCGATGAACAGTTTTTTCGGCAACCTGCTCGGCGCAGGCGCGTCTGCTCTTAATTCGCTTGCAGGAATTGACCGCTGTACCTACTGCGGCTCATCGTTTAACGACGTTGTCAACAGCGGACAGGTGGGCTGTGCTCACTGCTACGACAAGTTTGACGAAATGCTCTCGCCGAGTATCGAAAAGCTTCACGGCAGGGCAAAGCACATCGGCAAAAGCGTAACCTATACGGAAGAAAAAGAGGACGAAAGGTCCGCCGAAAACGAAAAAGAGCCGAGCAAGCTTGAAGCGCTAAAGGCTGACCTCAAAAAGGCAGTTCAGGAACAGCGCTTTGAGGACGCGGCAGTTCTCAGAGATAAAATCAAGGAAATCGGGGAGGCACAGCAATGAGCAGATGGTATGAACACGAAGGCAAAAACTCGGACGTAGTCCTGTTTTCAAGAATACGCCTTGCGCGAAATCTCGCCGACAGCCCGTTTCCTAACAGGATGAGCGACGACATAAGAAAAAGCGTTACGAAAAAGCTTTACGCTACGGTAAAAAGCTCTGAATACGCAAATGAATTTGACCTTATTAATCTTGCTGACTGCGATACGGCAAAGGCTGTGTCCTACGCCGAAAAGCACCTTGCAAGCCCCGATTTAGTCAAAAAGCGCGGCTACTTTATGCTTAGCAAAAACGAGGATATTTCCGTAATGCTCTGCGAGGAGGACCACATCAGGATTAACGCGTTTGCGGCAGGTCAGAACATCGAGGAGGCGTACAGCAAGGCAAACGATATTGACGACGTTTTCCTCGGCTCGCTGAAAATCGCGTACTCAGACAGGCTCGGCTTTCTGACGGCGTCGCCGATTAATCTCGGCACGGGACTAAAGGCTTCATTTGTGCTTCATCTGCCTGCGCTAAGACAGCAAAACGAGCTGTATAAGCTGTCCTCAATGGTCGGCAAGCTCGGACTGAGCCTGCGTGAGCTGTACAAGAACGGAGCGGGCGACCTATACATCCTGTCAAATCAGGTGTCGCTCGGCATAAGCGAAAAGAGCGCCGTTGACAACGTTTCCACTATCTGCGAGCAGATAGCCCAGCAGGAGCGCGACGCAAGAAAAACGCTTGCACAGAGCTACGACTTTGAGGACAAATTATACCGTAACTTCGGCATAATGAAGTCGGCAAGAATACTTAAAACTGACGAATTTCTTAATTGCCTGTCGCTCGTAAGACTCGGCAAATCGCTCGGATATTTTGATGTGCCTTACAGCACGCTTGGCGAAATGCTCTACACGCTTCAGAACGCGACGCTTGCCGCAGATACGGGCAAGGAGCTTCGCGACGAAACGCTCGATAAACTACGGGCTGAAATTGTCAGGGAGAAGCTATAATTCATAATTCCAGTAAGGGAGGAATTAACTATGTACAAATTCAACTCTTTCACTCAAAAAGCAAACGAGGCACTCAACCTCGCAATCAAGTCTGCCGAGGAATACGGTCACAACTACATCGGCAGCGAGCATATATTAATCGGTCTTATTCGCGAAGGCACAGGCGTTGCAGCAAACGTGCTTGACGAAAAGGGCATTTACTTCGACGATGTCGATGAATTAATCAAAAACCAAATCGGCAAGGGCAATCCTACACGCCTTACACCCGAGGATTTCACACCTCGTTCAAAGCGTATTATTGAGCTGTCGTTCCAGATAGCGCGCGGTATGACTCACTCGTTTGTCGGCACCGAGCATCTGCTCATTTCGCTTATCAAGGAAACCGACAGCTATGCCGTTAAGTTCCTTAACGAGCTCGGCGTTGACGAAAACGCTCTGCTTGAAGATATCGTTCAGTCGCTTTCAAACGGCGACACCGACGACCGTCGCGGCGGAAAAGCGGGCAAGAAGGGCAAGAGCAAAACGCCTACTCTCGACGAGTTCGGCCACGACCTGACAGCCGAGGCTAAGGAGGGCAAAATCGACCCTGTTATCGGCAGAGAAAACGAAATTAAGCGCGTTGTTCAGATACTTTCAAGACGTAACAAAAACAACCCCTGCCTTATCGGTGAGCCGGGCGTCGGCAAAACCGCTATCGCAGAAGGACTTGCGCTGAAAATCGTTCAGGACGAGGTTCCCGAAATGCTCCGCGGCAAAAAGATTGTAGCGCTCGACCTTACCTCTATGGTTGCAGGCACAAAGTACCGCGGCGACTTTGAGGAGCGCATTAAAAAGGCGATGGACGAGGTCAAGGCGGCTAAGGACGTAATCCTGTTTATCGACGAGGTACACACCATTATGGGCGCAGGCGCGGCGGAAGGCGCAGTTGACGCGGCTAACATTCTCAAGCCGTCGCTTGCACGCGGCGAGCTGCAGGTTATCGGCGCAACTACTATCGACGAGTACCGCAAGAATATTGAAAAGGACGCGGCGCTTGAAAGACGTTTTCAGCCCGTAACCGTCGGCGAGCCTACCGAGGAGGAAACAATCGAAATTCTTCGCGGACTCCGCGACAGATACGAAGCGCACCACAAGGTAAAAATCACTGACGAGGCTATCGAAAACGCCGTTAAGATGTCATCGCGCTACATCGCCGACAGATACCTTCCCGACAAGGCTATCGACCTTATCGACGAGGCGGCTTCCGTCGTAAGACTCAAGACGTATACAATGCCTCAGAACTTAAAGGATATGGAGGACGAAATCAAGCGTCTGGAGCAGGAAAAGCAGGCTGCTATCACTTCTCAGGACTTTGAAAACGCCGCAAAATACCGCGACAAGCAAAACGAGCTCTCGGAGCTTCTTAAGGGCGAAAAGGAAAAGTGGCGCAACTCCTCGTCGCACGAGGTTAAGTCAGTCACAACTGACGAAATCGCGTCAGTCGTTTCGTCCTGGACGGGTATCCCCGTTAATCAGCTTACCAAGGAGGAAAGCGAACGTCTGCTTGATATGGAAAATATTCTTCACAAGCGCATTGTCGGTCAGGACAAGGCTGTGTCCGCTATCTCAAAGGCAATTCGCCGCGGCAGAGTAGGACTGAAAAATCCCAACCGTCCTATCGGCTCGTTTATATTCCTCGGTCCTACGGGCGTAGGCAAAACCGAGCTTTGCAAAACGCTTGCCGAAGCTATGTTCGGCGACGAAAACGCGATTATCAAGCTTGATATGAGCGAATATATGGAAAAGCATACCGTGTCAAAGCTCATCGGCTCGCCCCCAGGCTATGTCGGCTTTGACGAGGGCGGACAGCTTACGGAAAAAATCCGCCGTAAGCCGTACAGCGTAGTTCTTTTTGACGAGATTGAAAAGGCTCACCCCGACGTGTTCAATATGCTTCTTCAAATCCTGGAGGACGGCGTGCTTACCGACTCGCAGGGCAGAAAGGTGTCTTTCAAAAACGCGATTATCATTATGACGTCCAATGTCGGCGCCTCAAAGCTTACTGACGGCACGCAAGCACTCGGCTTTGAGTCAAGCGAGGGCGACAGCAACAAGACTATTGAAGAGCTTGTTATGCCCGACCTTAAGCGTACCTTCAAGCCTGAATTTCTCAACAGGCTTGACGAGATTATCGTGTTTACACAGCTCGAAAAGGACGACATCAAGGAGATTGCCCGCCGTATGCTCGTAACGCTCACAAAGCGTCTTAAGGATATGGATATCGATATCGAATTCAGCGAGGACGCAATCGACGCGCTTGCTGACGCAGGCTTTGACAAGACCTACGGCGCAAGACCTCTCAGACGAGCTATTCAATCTAAGATTGAGGACCCGATAAGCGAGCTTATCCTTGAGGAAAAAATCAAACCTAATACGAAATGTACCGTCGACTTCAAGGACGGACAGTTCACGTTTAATTAAAAGAAAAAACAACCGCAGAAATGCGGTTGTTTTTTGCTTAAAGCTTTGAGCTTTAAGCTTTAAGCTTTCGGTTACTCGCGCAAAGCGCTCGGACACTTTAGTGTTCATTTTTTTATTTACCCAGCACATTATATATGCTATAATGAAACTATCCAAATATGAAAGGAAGAATTATATGAAAAAAGCATTATCAATCATTTTATCGATCTGTATGCTGCTGAGCATAACAGCAGGACTGAATCTTACAGCATTTGCCGATGTTGAAGGAGATTTTGAATACTCCGTTAGTGACAATAAGGCTACAATAACAAAGTATACAGGCTCGGCGACAGAATTAGAAATTCCCTCAACGCTCGGCGGTTTTAGTGTAACAAGCATAGGCGTAAGTGCGTTTGATGGGCGCACGGGCTTAATAAGTATAGAAATACCAAATAGCATAACACGTATAGACTATACTGCATTTTGGGGTTGCACTAGTTTAGAAAAAATAAGTGTTGACAGTAATAATGCTGCTTATGACAGCAGAAATAATTGTAACGCAATCATTGAAACCTCAACAAATACGCTTGTTATGGGTTGTAAAAATACAATAATACCAAACAGTGTAACAAGCATATTCTATGATGCATTTTGGGGTTGTACGGGTTTAACAAGTATAGAAATACCTGACAGCGTAACAAGCATAGAATATGGTGCATTTGGAAATTGTAAAAACTTAACAAGCATTATTGTAGACAGCAATAATGCAGTTTATGACTGCAGAGAAAATTGTAATGCAATCATTGAAACTGCAACAAATACACTTATTGTAGGTTGTACAAGCACTATTATTCCAAACAGTGTAACAAGTATAGGCAAGGAAGCATTTGAATGTTGCAGTAGTTTAACAAGCATTGAAATACCTAACAGTGTGACGAGCATCGGCTATGAGGCTTTTTCTGAGTGCTCTGGTTTAACAAATTTAAAAATTCCAAACAGCGTAACAAGTATAGAATATGGTGCATTTAAAGATTGCACAGGTTTAACAAGCGTTGAATTTCCTGACGGCATAACAAGCATAGGTTCTTGGGCATTTTATGGTTGTACAGGCTTAACAAATTTAAAAATTCCAAACAGCGTAATAAGCATAGAAAATGGTGCATTTGGAGAATGCACTGGATTAACAAATATTGAAATATCTAACAGTGTTATAAACATAAGCGAGTTTGTATTTGCTGGTTGCACAGGTTTAACAAGTATCAAAATACCTGACAGCGTAACAAGCATAGGCGAATATGCATTTTCTTATTGCATAGGCTTAACAAGTATAACAATCCCTAATAGCGTAACAAGCATAGGTCAGTGCGTATTTGAAAGGTGCACAAGTTTTACAGATGTTTATTACATAGGAACCATAGAACAATGGAAAGCAATTAGCATCGACGATGATAATTATGAGTTGGAAAAAGCGACGATTCATTGTACTGACGGCGTAATTAACAGGAAGGAAAAATCGACTCCGACGCCAACACCAACACCACAACTGACCCCAACACCAACTCCTGCTCCTGCTTCAACGCCTGCAGTTACCACAAAGACAACTGTAGCACTTAAAAAAGTAACTGTTAAGAAGAGCGCAAAGAAGCTCGTGCTTCAGGCAACAGTTAAGGTTGACGGCAAAGCTGTTAAGGGCAAAAAGGTAACCTTCAAGTTTAATGGCAAGAAGTACACTGCAAAGACAAATAAGAAGGGTATCGCAAAGGTAACTGTTAAAAAAGCAGTGCTTAAGAAGCTCAAAGCAGGCAAGAAGATAAAGATTACAGCAACCTGCAACAAGGTGACTGCAAAGAGAACAGTTAAGGTAAAAAAATAAGCCCCGAGGAGCACCCTACATAAATAGGGTGCTCCAAATCTTTGTAATCAGCCGATGTTTGATTGTAGGTATGGAAAATCACATATCAATTAAGCATACGGAGGATTATATTATGAAGAAATATATTACTGATGAAAAGAACGGG
>JAFWKC010000052.1 GCA_017514345.1 Eubacterium sp. | reverse complement strand
TCAGATTCTTCTTGATGAAGGTTATATCGCATCATATAAAGTTATTGAGGACGAAAAGCAGGGTGTTATCCGCGTAACACTCAAGTACGGCGAGAACAAGAGCCAGGTTATCACTGGTCTTCGCAGAGTTTCAAAGCCAGGTCTTAGAATCTACTCAAACGTAGAGGATATGCCAAAGGTTATGAAAGGTCTCGGCATTGCTATCGTTTCAACATCAAAAGGTATAATGACAGACAGAGAAGCTCGCAAGCTTAATGTAGGCGGCGAAGTATTAGCATTCGTTTGGTAAGGAGGTGCAGTTAGGATGTCACGTATCGGTTTAAAACCAATCGTAATTCCTGCCGGCGTCGAGGTTAAAAAGGACGACGCAAACACTGTTACCGTTAAGGGACCAAACGGTACTCTTACTCAGAATGTCAACAAGGACATTACGGTTAACATTGAAGGCAGCGAGATTACACTCTCAAGACCATCTGACGACAAAGAGCACAGAGCTATGCACGGCTTATACAGAGCTCTTATCGCAAATATGGTAACAGGTGTTAAGGACGGCTTCAAGAAGACTCTTGAGGTTAACGGTGTAGGTTACAGAGTTCAGGCTCAGGGCAGCAAGCTCACAATGAATCTCGGTTTCTCACATCAGGTTATTATGGAAGCACCTGAAGGTATTAAAATTGAATGCCCAAGCGCTAATGCAATCGTTATCAGCGGTGCAGACAAGCAGGCTGTAGGTCAGTTCGCAGCTCAGATTCGCGAAAAGAGACCTCCTGAGCCGTACAAGGGCAAGGGTATTAAGTATTCCGACGAGCATATTCGCCGTAAGGAAGGTAAAGCAGGTAAGAAATAAAGGAAGGAGTGAATTACAATGGTTTCAAGACAGGATTCTAACAAAGCAAGACAGAAGCGTCACACTCGTGTACGCGGCAAAATCAGCGGTACAGCTGAATGTCCAAGACTCAATGTATATCGCTCCCTCAGCAACATTTATGTTCAGCTCATTGATGATGTTAAGGGCGAAACTCTTGCTCAGGCATCAACAGTAGAGAAGAGCTTTACTGAGTACGGCGGAAACGTTGAGGCAGCTAAGGCTGTAGGAAAAACATTAGCAGAAAGAGCCACTGCAAAAGGCATCAAGACTTGCGTTTTTGACAGAGGCGGTTATGTCTATCACGGCAGAGTTGCTGCAGTAGCAGACGGCGCGCGTGAAGGCGGACTTGAGTTCTAAAGAAGGGAGAAAATTTTTATGGTAAACAATAAGATTGATGTATCTTCGTTGGAACTTGAAGAAAGAGTTGTTGCTATCAACCGTGTATCAAAGACTGTAAAGGGTGGTAGAATTTTCAAATTCTCAGCTCTCGTAGTTGTTGGTGACGGCAACGGACTTGTTGGCTTCGGTATCGGCAAATCAGGCGAGGTTCCCGACGCTATCCGCAAGGGCATTGAAGATGCTAAGAAAAACGTTATTAAAGTATCACTCAGAGGTACTACAATTCCTCATGAGATTAAGGGTAAATTCGGCGCAGGCGAGGTTCTTCTTATGCCTGCACCAAAGGGTACTGGAGTTATTGCTGGCGGACCTGTACGTGCGGTTGTAGAAACTGTAGGTATCAAGGATATCCGTACAAAGGCAATCAGATCAAATAATCCTTGCAACGTAGTTAGAGCAACTATCAACGGACTCAGCCAGCTTCGTACTGCTGAAGAGGTTGCTGCTATCAGAGGCAAGAGCGTTAAAGACATCGTAGGTTAAGGAGGAGCTAATTATGGCAGATATTAAAGTAAAGCTCACAAAGAGCTTAATCGGCTGTAAGAAGGATCAAATCGCTACAGCTCACTCACTTGGTCTCAGAAAAATCGGTAACGTAACAGTACAGCCCGACAACGCGCAGACACAGGGTAAAATCAAGAAGATTTGTCACCTTGTTACTATCGTAGAAGAATAAAGGGAGGTACTATTATGAAATTACATGAACTTTCTCCCGCAGCAGGCTCAAAGAAAGCAGTCAAGAGAATCGGCAGAGGCCCAGCTTCTGGTCAGGGCAAGACTGCAGGAAAGGGCCACAAGGGACAGAAGGCTCGCTCAGGTTACAGCAGAAGACCTGGCTTTGAAGGCGGTCAGATGCCACTCCAGAGACGAGTTCCCAAGAGAGGCTTTAACAACATTTTTGCAACTGAATATACAGTAGTTAACGTTTGTGACCTCGAGGACAGATTTGAGGACGGCGCAACTGTTGACGCACAGAGCCTTATCGATTGCGGTCTTATCAAAAAGACTCTCGACGGCGTAAAGGTGCTCGGCAGAGGTGAGCTCACAAAGAAGCTCGACGTTAAGGTTGCTAAAGTTAGTGAGACAGCAAAAGCGAAGATTGAGGCTGCTGGCGGTACGGTGGAGGTGCTTTAAATGATTAAAACTATCATTAATGCATTTAAAATCCCCGAAATCCGCAAAAAGCTTATCTTTACCGCATTTATCATTCTCGTTTTCAGAATCGGCTCGGTAATTCCTGTTCCGTTTCTTGATATCGTAGATGAAATTGATGTTGGTAAGGGCAACTCAATTTTAACTTATCTCAGCCTGATGACAGGTAGTGCGTTCACATACGGAACAATTTTCGCTATGTCAATCACACCTTACATCAACGCATCAATTATCATGCAGCTCCTTGCTGTTGCTATTCCTGCACTGGAAAAGCTTCAGAAGGAGGGCGAAGAAGGCAGAAAGAAGATTAACACAATCACAAGATTTGTTACAGTTGCACTTGGTCTTGCACAGTCACTTGCATATTTCTTCTTCCTTCGTGCAAACAACTATCTTATGACTCCTGCAGAAGGCACGTATTCTACCTTTGAGCAGGTGTTCCAGGCAGTAGTTATTATCGCAGTTCTTACTGCAGGTACTGCCGTTATTATGTGGCTCGGTGAGCAGATTACGATTGACGGTATCGGCAACGGTATTTCAATTATCCTTTTCGCAGGTATCGTATCGCGTTTCCCGACCATCATCAAGCAGTTATTCCAGTACATCTCAACAGGCAGAACTGTTTACAAGATTCTCGTTCCTGTTGTAATGGTAATCTTCCTTCTTATGATTGCCTATATCGTACTGCTCGATAACGCTGAAAGAAGACTTCCTATTCAGTACTCAAAGAGAGTTGTCGGCAGAAAGATGATTGGCGGACAGAACACTCATATGCCTATCAAAATCAATATGAGCGGCGTTCTTCCGATTATCTTCGCTTCCTCAATTCTGTCACTTCCAGGTACAGTTCAGATGTTCCTCAAGAACAAGCCTGCTGAGGATACCTTCTGGGGCAAGTTCTTTGACGCGTTCCAGGGTGACAGCTGGTGGTACGCAGGAATGTACTTCCTTCTTATCTTATTCTTTGCTTATTTCTACAGTACAATTCAGTACAACCCAATCGAAATGGCAAACAATCTCCGCAAAAACAACGGTGCTATCCCTGGTATCAGACCAGGCAGACCGACGTCAGACTATATCTTTAAGATTTTGTCAAGACTCACCCTTATCGGTGCTCTTATGATTTCGGTTGTAGCACTCTTCCCGATAGTTTACTCGCTCATCTGTGAGGCTGCTATCCCACCGCTTACAGAAGGCGGCGACGACGGCGGTATGTCGATCAGTCTTGGCGGTACTTCGCTTATCATCTTGGTAGGTGTTGCACTTGAAACTGTTAGACAGCTCGAATCTCAGATGATGATGCGTCACTATAAGGGATTCCTTGACTAATTGAAAGGCAGAATATTATGAACCTTATACTTTTAGGTGCTCCAGGTGCAGGAAAAGGCACCCAGGCAGAAAAGATTTGTGAACATTATAATATTCCTGCAATTTCTACGGGTAACATTATCCGTGCCGCACTTAAAAACGGCACGGAAATGGGGCTCAAGGCTAAGTCCTTTATGGATGCTGGACAGCTCGTTCCCGACGAGGTTGTAATCGGAATTATCAAGGACAGACTCGCAGAGGACGATTGCAAGGGTGGTTTCATCCTTGACGGCTTCCCGAGAACGATTCCTCAGGCTCAGGCTCTTGAGGATATGGGTATTCAGATTGACAAGGTTGTTGATATTGAAGTACCTGATGAAACAATTACTGCAAGATTATCAGGCCGCAGAGTTTGCGCTAAGTGCGGAAATTCATATCATATGATTTACAAATTCCCGAAGGTTGAGGGCGTTTGTGATGCGTGCGGCGGTGAACTTGTACAGCGTAAGGACGACGCTCCCGAAACAGTAAAGGCTCGTCTTGTTGAATATCACGAGATGACAGAGCCGCTTAAGGATTTCTACGAAAAACTCGGCAAGCTCAAGATTGTTGAGGGACAGGAAGAGGTAGAGGATACTACCGCACTCGTCTTTGCAGCATTGGAGGATTAACATGATAGTGCTCAAAAGCAGTCGCGAACTCGAGCTTATGAAAGAAGCTTGCGTCATTTCTGCTCAGGCTCTAATGGTGGCAGGTGAGGCTGTAAAGCCTGGAGTTTCCACCTGGGAAATTGATAAGGTCGCTTATGATTTTATCAAGAAGTGCGGCGCAGAGCCGAACTTCCTCGGCTACGGCGGATTTCCTGCTACCGCATGTATATCTATAAATGATGAAGTAATCCACGGCATCCCGAGCAAAAAACGTATCGTCAAGGAAGGCGATATCGTAAGCATTGACTTGGGCGCTGTAAAAAACGGATATAACGGCGACAACGCTGCAACATTTATCTGCGGGACTTGCTCTCCCGAGGTAAAGCGGCTGGTAGATACCACGCGCGAGGCTATGTTTTTGGGCATCGAAGCGGCGGTACCTGGCGGCAGAGTCGGCGATATCGGTAACGCAGTACAGACCTATTGCGAGGAACGCGGCTTTTCGGTCGTGCGCGATTTTGTAGGTCACGGCGTGGGTACAAAGCTTCACGAAGAACCGAGCGTACCGAACTTCGGACACGCAGGACGCGGTATCCGACTATTACCCGGAATGACATTGGCAATTGAACCGATGATTAATCTGGGAACCTATAAGGTTAAGCAGCTTTCGGACGGCTGGACGGTTAAAACAGCTGACGGCAAGGCTTCGGCTCATTTTGAAAACACCGTAGCTATCACAAACGACGGTCCCGTCATTCTTACGAAAGCGTAGCAAAATTGCAATTGCATTCGGTCAGGCTTGCCTGCACCTTAATGTGATTCCAGTTAATAGAATGACTATCACTCATAATTAATATATAAGTTGAGGTAAAAGATGTCTAAGTCAGATATGATAGAAGTTGAAGGTACTGTGGCTGAGGTATTACCTAACACAACGTTCAAGGTAGAGCTTCAAAACGGTCACATTATTACAGCTCACATCAGCGGTAAGCTCAGAATGAACAACATTCGTATCTTACCAGGTGATAAGGTAACAATGGAAATGTCGCCATATGACCTTACAAAGGGCAGAATCATTTGGCGTTCCAAGTAATTTTAAGGAGGACTAAATAATGAAAGTCAGACCTTCTGTAAAGAAAATTTGCGAAAAGTGCAAAGTAATTAAGCGCAATGGAAAAGTAATGGTTATCTGTGAAAATCCAAAGCACAAACAGCGTCAGGGCTAACCTGAATTTTTAACGGAGGTATTAGAATGGCACGTATTTCAGGTGTTGATTTACCTAATGACAAGAGAGTTGAAATCGGTCTTACCTACATTTACGGTATCGGCCGTACAACTGCTACAAAGATTATCGATGAAACAGGTATTAATCCTGATACCCGTTGCAGAGATTTATCAGAAGAAGATGTTAAAAAGCTCAGCGATTATATTACCCATAACCTCACAGTAGAGGGTGACCTTCGCAGAAACACAGCTTTTGACATCAAAAGACTTATTGAAATCGGTTGCTATAGAGGCATTCGTCACAGAAAGGGACTTCCTGTTAGAGGACAGACCTCAAAGAACAATGCAAGAACCCGCAAAGGTCCTAAGAAGACTATAGCTAACAAGAAGAAGTAAGGTAGGAGGATACATTTATGGCAGCAAAAAAGCAAACTTCTACTCGTAAAAGAAGAGAGAAGAAGAATATTGAGCGCGGTACTGCTCATATTCAGTCAACCTTCAACAATACTATCGTAACAATTACCGACACACAGGGTAATGCAGTATCTTGGGCATCAGCAGGCGAAATGGGCTTCCGCGGTTCAAAGAAGTCTACACCATACGCAGCACAGACTGCTGCTGAAACTGCTGCAAAGATTGCAACAGATCACGGTATGAAAACTGTTGAGGTTTACGTTAAGGGTCCTGGTGCAGGTCGTGAGGCAGCAATCAGAGCTCTTCAGACAGCAGGTCTTGATGTAACACTCATCAAGGATGTTACTCCTATCCCGCATAACGGTTGTCGTCCGCCAAAGAGACGCCGTGTATAATTTATTATAGGAGGAAAGTATTATGGCAATTAACAGACAGCCAGTCGCAAGAAGATGTAAGAAATATGATATTTCTCCTTCTGTTTTAGGTTATTCAAAGAAGGAAACTTGGAGAAATTCAAATAACAACCGCAGAAAGAAGGCTTCTGAATATAGCCTTCAGTTAAACGAGAAGCAGAAGATGAAGTTCGTTTACGGTATTCTTGAGAAGCAGTCGCGTCGTGTATACGAAGAGGCTGAGCGTCTTCCAGGAGTAACAGGCGAAAATATGGTTATGCTTCTTGAAACTCGTCTTGACAATGTTGTATACCGTCTTGGCTTGTGCAAAACAAGAAAGCAGGCTCGCCAGTTTGTTTCTCACGCACACTTCCTTGTAAACGGTAAGAAGGTTAACATTCCTTCATACAGAGTTAAGGTTGGCGATGTAATTTCAGTTCGTGAAAAGAGCAAGGATATTGACGTCTTTAAGTCAGTAAGAGAAGAAGGTCCTTCACAGCTCGTTCCTAAGTGGGTTGAACTTAACCAGGAAGAGCTTTCAGGTAAGGTTCTTGCACTTCCTACAAGCGAAGACCTTGATTTTGAATTACAATACAATCTTATTGTTGAGTTCTACTCGAAATAATAGCGCACACGCACTAATTGAAAGTATAACAAAACAAATTTTTAGGAGGCTTTTACATGATAGAAATTGATAAGCCTAATATCGAAATAGTAGATTTATCTACTCAGGGAAGCAGAAGCGTAGGCAAGTTTGTTGTTGAGCCACTCGAAAGAGGCTTCGGCACAACTCTTGGTAACTCGATGAGAAGAGTACTTCTTTCATCGCTTCCAGGTTACGCTATCACTTCCGTTAAGATTGACGGTGTTTTACACGAGTTTTCAACAATTCCTCACGTCAAAGAGGACGTTACCGAGATTGTTCTTAATCTCAAAAACGTAATCCTCAAGATACACGACGAGGATGCGAAGACGCTTTACATTGAAGCTAAGGGCGAGGGCGAAATCACCGCAGGTGATATTAAGCACGACGCAGACGTCGAAATCCTCAATCCTGACCTTCATATTGCATATCTTGATGACGGCGCTAATGTAGTTATGGAGCTCACAGCTGATAACGGCAGAGGCTACGTGCCTTGCGACCGCAACAAGCAGCTTATGGATTTACCAATCGGTACAATCGCTATTGACTCTATTTATACGCCTGTACTCAAGGTTAATTACACTGTTGAAAATACCCGTGTAGGACAGCAGACCGATCTTGACAAACTCATTCTCGATGTAGAAACTGACGGTACAATTCCTGCTGACGAGGCAGCATCACTCGCTGCTAAGATTCTCAACGAGCATCTTAACCTCTTTGTTGACCTTTCAGAAGAGATGGGCAACGCAGAGATTATGGTTGAGAAGGACGACGACGCTAAGGAAAAGGCTCTCGAAATGACTATTGAAGAGCTCGACCTTTCTGTTCGTTCCTTCAACTGCCTGAAGAGAGCAGGTATTAATACAGTCGAAGACTTAATCGGAAAATCCGAAGAAGATATGATGAAAGTTAGAAACCTCGGTAGAAAGTCGCTTGACGAAGTTGTCGGCAAGCTCGCTTCACTCGGTTTCAAACTCAGCAAGGAAGAAGACTAAGCGAAGTATAACAGCTTTGCTTGGCGGACTTAAAGGAGGGAATTTCTATGCCAGGTAGCAGAAAGCTGGGCAGACCTACTGATCAGAGAAAGGCAATGCTCAGAGGATTAGTTACTTTTCTTTTAGAAAACGGCAAGATTGAAACAACCGTTACAAGAGCAAAGGAAGTTCGTGCACTTACCGAAAGAATGATTACTCTCGGCAAGAACGATACCCTTCATTCAAGAAGACAGGTGCTTGCTTATGTTACTAAGGAAGATACTGTTAAAAAGCTTTTTGATGAAATCGCTCCCAAATATGAGGACAGAAACGGTGGTTACACTCGTATAATTAAAACAGGCCCTCGTCGCGGCGACGCAGCCGAGATGTGCATTATTGAGCTTGTTTAAATGCTAACTAAAAGCACGGCTTTTCAGCCGTGCTTTATTATTTGTGTTTTTTGTTGATTTATGATATAATATTATATCTAATATTTCAAAGGATGTGATGAAATGAAAAGACAGCTTTGCATTTTGCTCAGTTTTGTTTTTGTTTTCAGCGCGTCCTTTTCGTTTTATGCTTTTGGATTGCAGTCTGACAGCATAGAAAAAACTCAGCTCGGAAATAGCAATACCTACTATGAATTTGACGCTTCGACTGGAACGCTGACAATAAGCGGACGGGGCGCAATACCCGATATGAAGAATATGGATGGCTCTCAGCCGTGGTATGATTGGCGCTCTGACGGCAGTATTCAAAGCGTAATTGTAGGCGAGGGAATTACTGCAATCGGAAATTACTGCTTTTATAGTGTAAAGGCGAACAGCTTTACACTTCCGTCAACCTTAAAGACGCTTGGAAGATACTCTTTTTCTTCAAGCGGAATAAAAAACGTCAGCCTGCCGTTCGGCTTAACGTCAATCGGCAACAATGCTTTTGACGAATGTACCTTGCTTGAAAGCGTATCGCTTCCAGATACGCTTACTTCTATCGGCGGCTATGCGTTCAGACGCTGTATTTCGCTAACTGAAATCATTATTCCTTATAGCGTTAGCAGCATAGGCTCGTATGCCTTCGACGGCTGTACGTCGCTTGATAGCGTGGTTTTTGACGATATGACCTCGTCAGTAACGCTTATGTCATACGCGTTTTATAACTGTACCTCGCTTCTTGACGTGGCATTTCCATCTGAGGCAGAAATAAAGACAAAGGCCTACGGCTACACAGCGAGCGGCAAGCTCAGCGGTACAAAAATGCTCGTTTATGAGTTTTCAAGCGCATATATTTTCGCACTTACAAACGGAATTTCGTATGAGCTGCTTGATGAAAAGCTTCCGCTTTCGCTCGGCATTCCAGGTAACGTGAGCTTTGACGATGATACAATTGACAAGGTGTACACCTTTACACTTAAGCCCGACTTTTCTGCAGTATATAACGTCTATTCACGCGGTGAAACGGACGTTAAAGCTGCAATTTATGACGGCGAAACACAGCTTGATTTCTGCGACGATATTTCAGACAGTGACAGAAACTTCTGTCTTACTGCTGAGCTTACTGCAGGAAGAGAATATACCGTTACTGTACAGTCGATGAAGTCGCTCGGTGCTTCAACCGTCGTTGTTTATCCTGATGTAATTACCTCGTTTGACATAATCGGCGAGCTTACTTTCGACGCCGCGGACGGCTTCCGTTCTACCTCGTACGCATATTTCCCGATTGTCGACGTTACGCTTGAAGGCTTTGTGCTTGACGTTCATTTTGAGGGTGGATATTCCGATAAAATCTATTACAGCAAGGGTTATTTTGACAACAAAGAGATTGAAATTAACGATACACAGGACACAAACCGATTTACCTGCGGTGAAAACTATGAAACCGTAAAAATCGGAGAGGTTGAAAGCACTTTCAGCGTGTTTGTTAATCATTCATATACTCAGGAAACCGTACCGTATACGCTTGATGACGACGGCTATACGATTAACACCTGTATGCTTTGCGGCGATACTTACATTAGTGATTTTGTGCCGACTCCTGCAAGAACGGTAAGCGGCAGATGCGTTCTTATGACGCATCCCGACGGTATATACAATCCCGAAATCCCGCTTTATAACGTAACCGTGACTTATGATGGAAATACATATACTACCGACAGCGACGGATGCTTCAGCTTCAGAACCTTCAATAGTGGTGAGCTTACGCTCGAAAGCCCGTACTGTGAAGCGAAAACGATAGAAATTGTTCTTGATGAGGGCGAATGTGCATTAAGTGATATTGCGCTTCCTGCTTATGATTTTAACGGCGACGGATACGTTAACGGGCGCGACCTTGCGCGATACAAAACGCGGCTTCAAAACGAGCTTCCACAGGGCTATTTCAGATATGCTGTGAACTTTATGTAATTTTTACGCGCGTTGACTTGAATAAAACAGATAAATACAGTATAATACCATAAATTATTAATTT
>JAFWKC010000051.1 GCA_017514345.1 Eubacterium sp. | reverse complement strand
GCGTTTCCCTTGTTCATAATTAGTATAGGTCGTTTTGTGCATTTTTAGGATTTTAACAAGTTCGTCTTGAGTAAGGTCCTTGTCTTCTCTTAAATCTCTTAATCTTGGGTAATATTGCAATACTAATCACCTCTTGATTATTATTGCACAATACATCATACGTTGTTGACAAAATACAACATATGATGTATAATTAGTACATAAAATAATGTATATATAAAAAGGAGAGGTTTTATGAAAAAAAGTATATCATTTATTTTATCAATTGTTATGCTGTTTAGCGTAATTGCAGGGGTGAACCTGACCGCTTATGCAGAAACCACTGAAGATGGATTTGAGTATTCTGCTTGGTATGGTGAAGCCAGCATTACGGGGTACAGCGGAAATGCCACCGATATTGTTATTCCTTCAAAGATTAAGGGATGCACGGTAACGGAAATCGGATATTATGCTTTTTATGATTATGAAAATGAAAACCTTCAAAATATAAAGAGCGTAACTATTCCCGAAGGTGTGAAACGAATTGGTCAGGGTGCATTTTGTTCTTGTTCATCACTTGAGAGCATAATACTTCCGTCAACGTTAACTTACATTGGTTTGGAAGCTTTTTATGAATGCGTTAATTTAACATCAGTTGACTTGACCTATGTTACCGAACTCGGCGACCATGCGTTTTCCTGCTCAGGACTTACAAGTCTGCATATTCCAGCAGCTTTGACAAACTTGTCGTATCCTTGTTACGGCTGTCTTGATATGACGGAAATTACTGTAGATGCTTCAAATCCTAACTACACTTCAATTGACGGTGTTCTTTTCAGCAAGGACAAGAGCACTCTGATTCAGTATCCTTTGGGCAAGGCCAAGTCATATAAGGTACCTGACGAAACTACGACAATCAAAGAGTCGGCATTTAAGGGCTCTTATGACTATGACAGAAGTCCTATTCTCGTAAATGTTGACCTTAACAATGTTTCAACTATTGAATCTGATGCTTTTGATACGTGTAAAAGCCTTGAAAGAATTAGCGCGACTACTGCGTTAACAAGTGTTGACGAGAGTGCGTTTTATGGTTGTTCAAATCTTAAATATGTTAATTATTCGGGAACAAAAGAGCAGTGGGGCAATATTGAAAATGAGAGCAGCAAATTGAAAAATGCAACGATTTTCTGTTCTGACGGCATTATTAATGATAAAGGCGTATATTTTGAAAATGATTTTTCATATTCTCTTAACAGCGACAGAACGGGAGCATATGTAAAAGCTTATACTGGCGAGAGTGCTACTCTCGTTATCCCCGAAACTCTCGGTGGCGTGCCCGTTATAGGTATAAAAAGAGAATCGTTTAAGGACAACACAGCTATTACGTCTGTCGAATTCCCCGACAGCCTTGTTTCAATAGAAGACTGGAGTTTTGAAGGCTGTACAAATCTTACTTCTATTAAAATCGGTGCGGGATTAACTGATTTTGATTTATGGGTATTCCAGAATTCAAACGCTATATCTGCTATTACCGTATCAGAAAACAACCCTGTTTACGATAGCAGAGAAAACTGTAACGCAATAATTGAAACAGAAACGAATACTCTTATTTATGGCTGCGGAACAACGACAATCCCTGAAAGCGTTACAAGAATACAGTACAATGCATTTCGTAATTGCTCTGTTTTGACAGATATCACAATAAGCGGCGATGTTCAAGAAATAGATGAATCTGCATTCCGTGATTGTGTAAATCTCGATACAATTTCTGTTGACAGCGCAAATACAAAGTATGACAGCAGAGGAAACTGCAACGCGGTTATTGAAACCGAAACTAATAAGCTTATAGTCGGCACAAACACAACTGTCATTCCTGACAGCGTTACCGAAATAGGGGACGAGGCATTTTACGGCAGAAATATAACGAGTATAGCTGTCCCTGCTTCTGTAACTAAAATCGGTGAGGATGCGTTCGGCGGATGTAAAGAGCTGAAGGATATTTATTTCGGCGGAACTGCACAGCAATGGCTCAGTATTGTAACGTACAGCTCAACACAAAATGACGCCATCAGAGAGGCTGTTATTCATTGTTCTGACTATAACGTTAATGAAGGTGATTTCAAATACGGCGTTTCGGAGAATTCTTACTATGGCGGCGTTCAGAAGGGCGAGCTTTATATCTATGAATATACGGGAAATGACGCTAACGTAACCGTACCTGCTACTATTGCAGGCGTACCAGTTGCAAGTATAAATCAGAACACTTTTTCTGATAATGATACTGTAGAGAATGTTGTTGTTTCTGAGGGTATAAAATACATAAATCACCATGCGTTTAATAATTGCAGCAACCTAAAAACCATTTCGCTTCCCAAAAGCTTAGCTTATCTCGCATACAACCGTGATACTGATTATAATTGGGATGAGGGTTATTGGTATTACGTTTATCAAGGCTTTGTTGTTAATTGTCCGAGTCTCACTGAGGTCTTCTATAACGGCACTATGCAGGAAGCCGCATCCATTAGCACCCCGTACAGTAATATATATCTGCCAAATATGGTAGATACCGTCATTCATTGTACTGACGGCGATTTGAACAAGGGTGACTTCAACTATTACGTTTGGAATAATGAAATATGTATTCTCGATTATCACGGCAACAGCACGGATGTTGTAATTCCTGCGGAAATTGACGGAATGAAGGTTGTTGAGCTGAAATACGGATTTTCTTTTAATAAAAACACTACGTCAATTTCCATTCCAGACGGAATAAGCGGAGTGGGTTATGACATTGTTTCAAGTACGGCATTTTATAAGAATGACAGTAATTGGGAAAACGGCGTTCTTTATATCGACAACTATTTGATAAAAGCAAAACCCGAAATCAGCGGAAGCTACAATATCAAACCAAGTACAAAGGTAATCTGTGGTTCTGCATTTTATGATTGTACTGCTCTGACAGGTATAACAATTCCTGAAGGTGTAACGGATATTTCATATGCATTTCAGGATTGTACTTCGTTAAAAACTGTTTATCTTCCGAAATCTATTAATAATTTAAATTCGGCATTTTATGATTGTGATGCTATGACGGATATATATTTTTCGGGAACGGCGAAGGAATGGTTTGCAATTTGCCCTGAACAAATCGGTAAGGCTGTAGTACATTGTACAGATATGGATTTATTCAAACCAGAAGAGCAGTTTAAATATTATTATAGCAGTTACAGCGATTGTATTTGTATTACAGGTTACAAGGGAACAAAGAAGGCCATTGAAATACCAGAAACCATAAACGGCATCAGTGTAAAGAAAGTTTCAATATGCGATAATAATTCCTTAAAAAAAATCACCGTTCCCGAAGGAATTGATGACGTTTATATCAGAGATTGTTCTGCGCTCGAATGTTTATATCTTCCTTCTACTGTAAAAACGATTAGCTCATATGCTTTCTATGGCTGTGATGAATTGAAAAAAGTTTCATATGAAGGTACAGCTGAAGACTGGGAAAAGATATCAAAGAATTGCAGTAATTTAACTGAAAACACGGCTATTCATTGTACTGATGAAATAATCAACGAAAATGATTATGTTGATTATAAGGATGAAGAAGAACAGCAGGGCGGACAGCAAGGAGAACAGGAAAAGCCAACTCCTGCTCCTACGCCGACTCCAGCTCCTGCAGCAACGACGGATACCAAGACTGCTACGACGCCAAAGACAACAGTTACACTCAAAAAGGTAACAGTTAAGAAGAGCGCGAAGAAGCTCGTGCTTCAGGCGACGGTAAAGGTTGACGGCAAGGCTGTTAAGGGCAAGAAGGTAACGTTCAAATTCAACGGTAAGAAATACACCGCTAAGACAAACGCAAAGGGCGTTGCTAAGGTTACAATCAAAAAGGCAGTTCTCAAAAAGCTGAAGGTTGGCAAAAAGATTAAGATTACTGCAACGTATAAAAAGGTAACGGCAAAGAGAACTGTAAAGGTTAAGAAATAATTGAAAGCGGGCGAAATGCCCGCTTTTAGTTTTGAGCTTTAAGCTTTTAGTTACTCGGCTAATGCCTCAGACAATAAGTATAGGCGGATACCCTCCGCCCGATATAATGCCCGTGAGGCGAGCACCATTAATTCATAATTAATAATTCATCATTTATAATTATTGAGTGTGGGCAAAGCTCACCCGACAACTGAATACTGCATACTGCTTACTGAATACTAATATTTATACTCGCCGTGAGGCGTGCTGTTGAATTTGTCTATTACGACTTGATAACGCTCAAACGCCATATTAACGGCTTCGTCCCACGAAATGTAAATGTCGTTCTGCGCCTTCAGACCTACGCGCTGAAGCAGGTCCTTGTTGTCGATAATCTGCTCGATTTTTCGGTAAATGCTGTGTGCGTTTTCTTCGCAAAGGAAGCCCGTTTCGCCGTCGTTTATGCCCTCTGCGGCGCAGGAGCCAGCGACGAGAAGCGCAGGGGTAGCCGATGCTGCCGCCTCGCGCACTACAAGTCCGTTTGTATCAAACAGCGACGGGAACACAAGCAAATCCGATGCGCTGTAATAAATCTGCAGCTCGTGCCTGTCGATAATCTGCTCGGTGAAAATTACCTTATCCTCAAGCGCGTTTTTGTGCACGTACTTTTTCATCGCGTTTTCGTCTGGACCTATTCCGACCATAAGAATACGGAAGTCCTTTCCAGCGTTTTTGAGCATTCTGCAGGCGTCAAAAATCAGCCTTACGTTCTTGTACCAAATCATTCTTCCTACGAAAATCAAAAGCGGAATATCCATAGGAATACCGTGCTTACGCCTTATTGACGCGCGCTCGTTTTCGGTTATATTTACAATCGGCAAATCACAGCCGTTCGGCATTACGATATAGTCGCCCTCGTAACCCATTTTGCGTAGCGAGTCCGACGTGCCGTCGCTCGTTACCCATACCTCGTCGGCTGATTTGATGTTGTTGAGCGTCATACCGTACGCGCGCGCCTTTAACAGCTTTGAGGGTACGCGTGCTTCGTAATCGTACTCATATTTTGTATGATACGTGAGCACGACGGGAATTCTTTTTATCCTGTTAATTCTTCTGAAAAAATAGCTCGTTGCTATCGGACAGTGCGAGTGAAGAATGTCGCAGTTCATATTGATTACGTCGTTTGCAAATTCCTCCTTGAACGGCCAGCCGACTGGATAGCCCTCGCCGAAGGTAAAAAGACTTTTGTATCTGTAAATCTGATAGGGGAATTTATAATCCTCGGCGTTTGGATTTTTCGGCGTGATTACAACAGCTTTGCCGTGCTTTTCGTTGATTAAATCAGCGTAATACTTTGCTGCCGTGCACACTCCGTCAAGCGTGGGAAGCCACGCGTCCGTGCCGATGCCTATCTTAATTTCTTTATCCATAGGTTAATCACCTCGAAGGCATTATAGCACAATAGCGCGATAATGTAAATTAATTATTTTTTATACTTGATAATGCTATAGATATATTATATAATAGACAATGAGTAATTTTAATTTGGAGTAATTTATGGCTGAACGTTATTCTGTATCGCTTGAGAAGGTTATACAAAATCATTCGCTTGAAATTGTATATATCCCCAAGCCTGCTGACGAAATTGAAATTGTAACAAGTGAAATTAACCGACCAGGAATAGTTCTGACGGGGTATACTGATTATTTTGACAGCCTGAGAATTCAGATATTAGGCTGGACGGAGCTCGGTTTCCTCAGAAATATGCTTCCCGAAGAACGCCACAGGGCGCTGTCGTACTGGCTCGGACTTCATCCCGCCGCTGCCGTCGTAACGCGCGGGCTTGAAATACCCGACTACTTCATCGAAGCATGTGAGGAATACAAAGTTCCTCTGCTTCGTACGGGCGAGGAAACGTCACCGTTTCTTGCGGCGCTCGTCGGTTTCCTTAACCGTGAGCTTGCGCCGCGTATAACGCGCCACGGCGTGCTCGTTGAGGTTTACGGCGAAGGCGTACTTATCGTCGGCGAAAGCGGCGCTGGTAAGAGCGAAACGGCAATCGAGCTTATTAAGCGCGGGCATCGACTTATTGCCGACGATGCAGTCGAAATACGCAAGGTGTCCGACAAGGTGCTTGAGGGCTCGTCGCCGTCAAATATACGTCACTTTATCGAGCTTCGCGGCATAGGCATCATAAACGCGCGCAGGGTGTTCGGTATGGGCGCCGTTAAGCCGCAGGAAAAAATCGATATGATTATTCAGCTTGAGGAATGGGATTCCACAAAGGCTTATGACAGGCTCGGACTTGATAACGAGTACGTTAAGCTGCTTGACGTCAAGGTGCCTGTTATCACAGTTCCGATTACTCCTGGACGAAATCTTGCAGTAATCGTTGAAACGGCGGCTATGAATAACCGACAGAAAAAAATGGGATACAACGGCGCGAAGGAGCTTATGCATTCGCTCGGTATGGAGGATATCGAGCCGAGCGACAAGGAGCTTGAGCTCTGGAGCAACAGCTGATGATTAATAAATAATGCAAAGGGAGATAAATT
>JAFWKC010000050.1 GCA_017514345.1 Eubacterium sp. | reverse complement strand
TCCCGAACACGGTAGTTAAGCTCACGCGTGCCGAAAATACTTGGCGGGCAGCTGCCTGGGAAAATAGGTCGATGCCGACATTCTGAAAACCATCCTTTTTGGGTGGTTTTCTTTTTTTATCACACTAAGCTGCCTGCCAAGTATTTTCAATAGGCAATCAAATACAAATCAAAAAGCAGGGCTTCGTTTTCGACCGCTGCCAGTGGCAGATAAAGGGAGAAATAAGAAGTGCGTAGCGGTCAAAATTTGCAGGCGCTCCAAGCCGTAACAAATTTTGGGCACCGCCCGCCGTGCCGAATTTTGATTTGAGAGGAGAAACATATGAAGTGATTAATAGCGTTCATAACGCTTCAATCACGAAATATGTTTGGACGAGGGCAGCTGCCTGGGAAAATAGGTCGATGACGACATTCTGAAAACCATCCACAAGGGTGGTTTTTTGTTTATCTCATTAATCCAAATGGCGCTGCTCGTTGCCTGCTGTTATATACTTCTTGACTATCAAACGTGTAGATGATAGAATAAAAGTGCCAAGCAAAGTAAATAATATAAGCGTGTAAGCACGTGTTTTTATTTGTAAAAAACACATGCTCTTATTTCACGTGCATTCATGCTTAGTGATTTACTTTGTTTGGCGACAGCTGGAGTTATGTGTTTTTTGTGCGTAGCTACTGGCTGCGCACTTTTTGTTTTTTATTGCGTTTCGACGTGGTTTTATTGCGTTTCTGCGCTTGGTGTTGAAAAAAGTTGTTTAACTATCAACAATAATATAAGCGATATTTTTATGCATTAAAGAACAAACCTATATACGAATAATCAGGGTGGTGAATACTATGAAAAAAACCATAGGCATTTTAATGGCAATAGTATTAATAGTTCCTATCATAGCACAAAATGCTTGTTCCGTTTTTAATGAAACAGAACAAGCAGTATTGGATATGGATACCCGGGCGTTTCAGAAGCTTGTTGCGGAATATGACGGAGAATATATTCCCGACCTTGTTCTTGACAAGGATGACGGTGTTAAAATCAAAAACAATGATTTTTCGGTTTCGGCAGATGTTATACTAAAAAACTGTGCCGAGGAGGTTCCTGCGCCGTCAAAAAGCCAAACTGCAAACACCGAATATGCCGAAAAACTAGGTTATGAGGTGAGCATTAATGAGGATTCAGTCACTCTTTCTCAGCCCTACCAAACACATCGATTAATCGTTAAAGGCGAAGATATTGACAAGCTTGACTCGCTTGAAATCTTGCCGCTGTTTGACGGGATGTACATAGTTCAGTTTGACGATTTAGAAAGCACGCTTGAGGCTCTTGAATATTATAATTCTCAGGATGATATTGAATTTGCAAATCCCGATGCAGTTGTATCCGTTGCTGATTACAACAGCGGAGATGTCAGCGCTGCCGCTTTGGACAGCTCAACAAGCAGCACCTCATGGGGCAGTTCTGCAATCGGTTTTAACACAACCTTTAAACTTCGTATGGGTTTAGCAAGCTCATTACCAACAGTAAAAGTCGGAGTCATTGATACTGGCATATCTTTAAGCCATAATCAAATTAAAAATCGCATAATTGAAACAGGATTCAATAGTTCTGATACAGGAAAAACAGGTTCAGAAAGAGATGATAACGGACACGGTACGCACGTTGCAGGTATTATTGCACAAAACACATTGAGCAATGTTAAGATTTGCGGATACAAAGTATTAAACAGATATGGCACCGGAACAATAGTAATGATAATGCAAGGGTTAAATCAGGCTTATCATAATGGATGTAAGGTAGTGAATTTGAGTTTGACAGGATGGAACGGAACGCCTACTTATGACATTTACGGTCAGGCCTATGATTTCCTGGATTCGCACAATATTGTTTGTTGTGTTGCTGCGGGAAATGATGGTGAGGATTGTTCAAATCTGGCACCTGCGCGATATGATGAATGTATAACAGTTGCCGCTATGGATGAGAATGACGAAATACCCGAATGGAGTAATTACGGCAAGTGCGTGGATATAATTGCTCCAGGGGTTGAAATAAGCAGCGCTTATTTCGGCGATGATGATACTTATATTGAAATGTCCGGCACATCAATGGCAACGCCGTTTGTAACCGCTGCCGCTGCAAATGTGCTTTCTAAAGACACCGATGCAATACCGCTGGAGGTTAAAGAATTCCTGCAAATAAACGGCAGGGATATTGACGCTCCCGAACACTTCTACGGTGCGCCTGCGCTATATCTCGGTAATATCAAAAAGTTTGATATGTATGAGAAGCCTGCAGCTCCGACCTTTAGTCTTGAGGACGGCGTATATAATGAAGGTGCCAAACTCAAAATCACCAAATCAAGCGGAACGGATATTTATTATCAAATATATGATTACAGCACGAGTAACAAAACTTATCCGTTAACCGAGAGAACGGAATACACGGGTGAAATAGCGCTTGACAGGCCGTGTATCATTGTTGCTATTGCATCTTACAATTCTTTCCTGGATAGCGACATTACCCAAGGCAGATATTATATACAATACTCAAGTGATGAAAACAAGTTCACTATAGACGAGAACGGTACGATTACGGGCTATTCGGGCAATACGGCTAATCTTGTAATTCCCGAAGAGGTAAACGGAATAACCGTGACTGCAATCGGTGAAAATGCCTTTACTCAATATGACAGTAAACGATATGTTAATCCCGATCCTACAACAAATTATCTGCGTTCCGTAACGCTGCCGGATTCTTGCACAACTATTGAACGAGATGCCTTTTTCGGTTGTAGATATATGACGGATGTTTATGCAGGAAATCTTCAAAATATCGGTGTTGAAGCATTCTTAAACTGTTACACACTTGAAAATGTGGATTTCTCTTCAACAGTAGCAATAGAGAGCAATGCGTTTTCAAATACCGGACTTAAAGAGGTTGTAAGTGACAGTATTGAAAGTGTGAGATATTGTGCATTTGGCGGTTGTAGTGAATTAACATATATAGAGCTTAGAAACTTATCCGAATTATCAGAAAATGCATTTGAGGGTTGTGAGAATTTATCAACTGTAACTTTGAGCAATAAGCTTTTAAGCGTTGGCTCTGATGCATTTTACGGTTGTACAAATTTAACGGATGTTTATTATGACGGTACGGAAAACGAATGGAATAATATTGATATAGCAGATAACAACGATTGCCTGACAAATGCCGCTATTCACTTTTTACAATCTAATCCCGAAGACGATTGTGTACATCAATGGCAAATTGCTTATTATGAGAATAATAAACAGGATACGATTGTTGTATTTATCTGCGATAAATGCGGCAACAATAACCGGGTTAGCTTTTCTGAGCATATCAATACGAATTATTCGCTGCTTGATCTGAATAATGACGGTATCGTCAACGGAAGAGATTTAGCATATCTGATGATTAATTATTAATGCTTGAATGATATGTAACTTCCTTTATTCACATTAATATCGGCTGACCATATTCACGTAGGGTGCCCCTTTGGTGGTTTTTCTTTTGCTTTACAACAATGTATATAGTTGGTATAATATTTTTAATATTAATTAATGAGAGATAAAAGATGAACAAGAGAGAGTATAACCTTATAGAACAGTATATGCAAAGCTGTATGAAGGACAGCGCTCACGATAAGGAACACGTTTACAGAGTGCTCGGCGTTGCGCTTCATATTGCAGAAACGGAAGATAATGCAGATATGGACGCAGTTATCGCCGCGTGTCTTTTGCACGATATCGGGCGTAAAGAACAGAACGAAAATCCTCAGCTCTGTCACGCTGAGGTTGGCGCAAAGAAAGCTTACGCGTTTTTAACAGAAAACGGTTACTCTGAGAATTTCGCTAATCACGTTGCTGAGTGTATTAACTCACATCGTTTCCGCGGCGACAACGCGCCTCAGTCAATCGAAGCGAAAATTCTTTTTGACGCTGACAAAATTGACGTAACTGGTACGCTCGGTATTGCGCGCACACTGTTTTGGAACGGTATGTTCGGCGAGCCGCTTTACAGCTTTAACGAGAGCGGCGAAGTGTCTGACGGAACAAATGACAAAGAGCCGTCGTTTTTTCAGGAGTACAGATACAAGCTTGAAAAGGTCTACGATAAGCTGTACACCGACGAGGGGAAAAGAATTGCAGAAAGCCGCAGACAGTCAGCCGTATCGTTTTATGAAAATATGCTGCACGAGGTAAAGGATTCGTACGACGAAAGGGACAGGATACTGAAAGAATGGACAGAATAATTCACCCGATTGAGCCTGTTTACAACAAAAGCTCAAAAATCCTTATTCTCGGCTCGTTCCCGTCCGTGAAATCACGGGAATACGGTTTCTTTTACGGCCATAAGCAAAACCGTTTCTGGCGCGTAATAGCTGAGATTTGCGGCGCGGATATTCCTAATAGCAACGAGGAAAAGAAGGAGCTTCTACTTAAAAACGGTATTGCTGTGTGGGATGTGATTTATTCGTGCGAGATTACAGGCTCAGCCGACAGCACTATTAAAAACGCAGTTCCGACAGACATTGAAAAAATACTTGATACGGCAGATATAAAGCAGATTTTCACGAACGGTAAAAAGGCTGACGAGCTTTATAATAAGTATCAGAAAAACAGCACGCACAGGGAAGCAGTTTGCCTTCCGTCAACGAGTCCAGCAAACGCGGCGTGGACATTTGACAAGCTGTACGACAAGTGGAACAGCGAATTAGCGAAATATATAAAATAAACGGCAGACTGTGTAGACTGCCGTTTTTACGTATGGTGATATGGGGTGGAACCATACGATATATACTATTTTACATATCTTTTTAATCTTTTTGTCAGAAGTGACGCGACGATTATTTTGATGATATCAAACGGAATAAACGGGAACACGCACCAGCCGAGAATTGTAACAAGGCTTGCAGGCGTGTTCTTTTTTGCATAAACGAGCGCAAACCACGCCGTTCCGAAGGCGTAGCACACAAGCACGCCGACAATCATTGATACTGCCGTAACCCAAGGCTTGCCCCTCCATTTTTCGCAGGCAAAGCCGACAATCAGCGACGTAAAAACAAAGCCGATTATATAACCTCCCGTTGAGCCGAGCAGAACTCCTATGCCGCCTTTGAAATTCGAGAACAAGGGAACGCCGACTGCGCCGAGTAGAATATAAGCTAAGAGGGAAACCGTGCCGCGCTTTAATCCAAACAGTCCAGCAACAAGGCAAACGCCGAGCGTCTGGAGCGTTATAGGAACTGCAAGCGGAATTGATATCCACGAGCAAACGGCGAGAAGCGCAACTGATAACCCCGTATACGCCAAATCGAGCGTTTTGAATTTTTTTGTTTTCGTTTCTTCCATACACTCACCGATTATATTTTATAAATGCAAAGGGCTATTGTCAACAATAATTAACACAAAGGTTTACAATTAAAGCAAAATAAAGGGCGGATATACTCCACCCTTATTTATTATATTATATACATTATATCTTTTCAAACGCCTGGTCGATATCCTTGATAATATCGTCTGCCGCTTCGATACCGCAGGAGAAGCGGATGAGGTCGGGAGCAACGCCGCATTCCTCAAGCTGCTCGTCGCTGAGCTGACGGTGAGTCGTTGAAGCGGGATGCAGACAGCAGGTGCGCGCGTCCGCAACGTGAGTTACAATAGCCGCAAGCTCAAGGCTATCCATAAATTTAGTTGCCGCTTCGCGTCCGCCCTTTATGCCGAACGAAACAACACCGCAGGTGCCGTTTGGCATATACTTCTTTGCAAGCTCGTGCTGGTCGTCGTCCTCAAGCATAGCGCATTTAACCCATGTGATTTTCGGATGTTTTTTGAGATGCTCGGCAACCTTCAGCGCGTTTTCGCAGTGGCGCGCCATACGAAGATGAAGCGTTTCAAGTCCTACGTTAAGCAGAAATGCGTTTTGCGGAGCCTGAATTGAGCCGAGGTCGCGCATAAGCTGAACGGTAGCCTTTGTGATATAAGCGCCCTCGCCGAAAGCGTCAGTATAAACAAGTCCGTGATAGCTGTCGTCGGGAGTAGTAAGTCCAGGGAACTTGTCGTTCTGCTTCCAGTCAAATCTGCCGCTGTCAACGATTGCGCCGCCGATTGTCGAAGCGTGTCCCTCCATATACTTTGTTGTGGAGTGCGTAACGATATCGCAGCCGAAATCAAACGGACGGCAGTTTACGGGAGTTGCAAACGTGTTGTCGATAATAAGCGGAATACCGTTTTTGTGTGCAACGTCGGCAAACACCTCTATATCCATAATATCAAGGCTCGGGTTGGAAACGGTTTCGCCGAAAATAGCCTTTGTGTTTGGTCTGATTTCAGCCTGAATTTCCTCAGCCGTTGCGTGCGGCGGAACGAAGGTAAACTCAATGCCGAGCTTCCTCATAGTAACGTTAAACAGATTAAACGTGCCGCCGTAAATCGCAGAAGACGAAACGATGTGGTCGCCTGCCTGCGCGATGTTGAATATTGCGTAGAAGTTAGCAGCCTGTCCCGATGACGTAAGCATTCCTGCTACTCCGCCCTCGAGCGCTGTGATTTTTGCCGCCGCGTGGTCGCAGGTAGGATTTTGAAGCCTTGAGTAGAAATATCCTGCCGCCTTGAGGTCAAACAGGTCGCCCATAGCCTCCGACGACTCATACTTGAAGGTCGTCGACTGTACAATCGGGATTACTCTCGGCTCGCCGTTTTTCGGCTTGTATGCACCTTGCACACAAATAGTATCAATGTTCATTTTTATGTCCTCCTAAAGGGTATTTGCTGTTAATATCAGTTGCTGAGAACAACCGTAGTGCAGGAACGCGCAGGAACGCAAACTGCTTGAGAAGTTTCGCCGCTCTGATAAAGCACTAAGTCCTTATCGTTGTCAGTAACGTACGTTTCGAAATTGCTGTAGCCGCTGCTTGAAAGGCTTGTGTATTCAATGCTGTCGGAGTTGTTAATGTAAACGATTGCAACAGTTCCGTCAGGATTGAGATAAGCCGTTTCTTCGATATAAGTGTTCTTGTCGTAGCCCGTATGACCGTAGCCGTCATCCCATTCATAAAGGTTTTCGTCGTTGGTATGAAGGTTTGCGCCGAACGATGAGCCCGTTTCAACCTTAATTCTCTGCGCGCCCTCCTGGATAAACTTGGAGTAGTTGCCGAGGCACCAGAGCCTTTTTGCAGTCTGTATGTTTGAGTGGTCGCGTGAATCGATGTAAACGAGAGCGTCCGTGTAAATGCCCTTGCTGCACGCAGTCCACCAATCCCACTCAACGGCGTTGAGGATAGTCATATCCTGATAAATAATATCAGCCATAGCAAGACCGTAGTCGATAGTCATACCGTTTGTTGCACCCTCAGCCTGGATGTGACCGATAACGCCTGACGAATAGTCGTTAGTCATCTGGCAGTATTCAGAGCATTTAATCTTGCTGATTGCGCTGAAATTGCTGCCGCTGATATCCGACATAATAGCTTCTCTGTCGCTTGTGCTTGCCCAGTATGAGTGCGTGTCAAGCGTGTTCGTGTAGCTTCTGATGTTGGAATTGTATGAAGCGTACTCAGTACCCGAGGTCCTTCCGAGCCAGTCAGTAGTTTGCTTTTCGGACGAGAAAAGGTTTCTGAGGAAGCCGCCGTTGTTGTCATTTTTCCACCACCAGCCGTGGTTCAGCTGAGCGCATTCCCAAACTGCGAGCTCAACCTTGCCGTTAAGCTTGCTGCGGTTCTTAAGAACGGGAACCATTGCGTTGTTGTAGAAATCGCGCGCATCAGTCGGCTCAAAGTGACAGCCCTCCTGTCCGCACGAAATAGAACCGTCGCCGTTGTACCAGCCTGTCCAGCCCCATTCGGGCTCGTTAATAGGCGATACCTCAGTTACGTTGTAGCCCTCGTCAAGGAAGTGCTCAGCACAGTTTGCAACAAAGTTAGCAAAATTAGTAAAGTTGCTTGATGAAAGGTTGCAAACGACGTCCTCGCCGTCAGCAACGGGAGTCTGATAAGCCTTGCCGTTATTCGTCATATAAACGGGAGCAGAGTTTGAGAACAGCTCAACCTTTACGTTCGGGCAAAAGCTGTTTGCTAATTCAAGAGTGTTCATCGCGCCTGGGTCGTTGTTCCAGTCGTACGTTCCGTCAGACTTTAGGAAACAATTCGTACGCGCGCCGTCGTTGTACATAGTCGTATCGTTGATATCGCGCGAGCCTGCGCCGAGGTTGTAGCGGAAGATGTTAAGACCGATACCGTCGTCCTTTGAATAAAGCAGGCGCACGATATCCTCGATGTTTTCCCATTCTCCTGCTTCCTGAGCCCACCATGCAGCTGATGCGCCCCAGCCCTCGATGGTCTGGTATTTCGTGTTTTTATCTATGGTTGTAGCTTTGTTTGTTGTGTCAATTTCGTCGATGTTCTGCGTGATGTACGCCCAGTCCTTACCGTTGATAAAGCCGTCGTTATTAACGTCAACACGCGCGTCGTACGCATTCTGGTTGTACGCGTTATCAATATCAGCCGTTGAAAGCGCGTCTGCAAAGTAGAACATAGGCTCAATTGCCGAAATTTCAAAATCGTTTCTGCCGCAGCGTTTACAGGAAAGCAGATAGTTTTCGCCGCTTCTTTGATATAATTCGTAATCGTGTCCGAGAGCGTCAACGTAATCTGATTTATATTCGTCCTGTTCACAGTACAGACAGCCATAACGGTCGTAGCCCTTTTCAGTACAGGTAGGCGCAACGGTTACAGTAGCATACTGATGGGTATTGTCACCAAGACAGAAATAATGCCAGTCATAACTCTTCTTAGTTCTTGTTTTCTTTTTATTATTAAGTACATAATCATACGTCGTTGTATGTGTGCCTGCAACGCTGAAAAATCTTGCGTAGCCGCCGTTGCCGTCGCCGAAAGCATCGTCGCCTATCTGAACGTCAGCGCTGTAAATTTTGTTGTAATTGAAATTTGTGTTATAGAATGCCTTTTCGTCTATGTATTTAGTGTTTGCAGGAAGGTCAATCCAGAAGGTCGTGCCAGTACATCCGTCAAAGGCGTGTTCGCGGATATGTAAATCGCCGCTACCTTCTGTGAATTCGATTGTGCTTATGCTTGTACAGCCTGAAAACGCCCAGCCCCAGATGTCTGTCAGCCTGTTGCCGAAGGAGATGCTGCCGAGCTTTGTATCGTTCCCGAACGCACCCCAGCCAACGGAATAAACGTTAGTAAAATCAACGCTTGTCAGCGCAGAATAGTTGCTGAAAGCAGACGTGCTGATTGAAACCTTTCCGTTAGTTCCAGAAAAGGATATGGTTTTGATTAAATCCATAAACGGACTCCACGGAGTTGACGACATATCGCCCGAGCCCGTAAAGGTAAGCGCAAAGGTGTCTGTGTTAAGCGCAAACGTAAGCTTGATATTAGAGTTCGTATTATCGGAGCATTTTCCGCCGAGAACACTTGTCGGGTACACGGTAATGCCACTGTATGACAGCGAGGAGTTGTCCGAAATAATGCCCTTCATATTTGTACAGCCGTTAAAAACGCCTGTGCCGAAGCCTGTGAATTTAGAGCCGAGTCTTACAACGGAAAGAGAGGTACAGTTATTGAAGAAGTAATCTGGAACGATGCCATCCGTCCACCAACGCTCGCCGAGATATGCGTACTTAAGCGAGGTACAGCCCTCGAATACAGCCGAATACATCCAGTTAAAGGAGCTCGGAAGGTCGACGCGCGGAAGCGAGGTGCAGTTAAGGAATGCGTGGTTGCCTATTGTATCAATGCTTCCGAAATCAACCTCGGTAAGATTGCTGCAGCCGTCAAACGCATAAGCGCCGATGTTAACAACGTCGGTTCCCATAACAACCTTTTTTATGCTCGTTCTGCTTTCATACCAGCCAGGACGCGGGTTGCCGTTATTGACAAAGTCAATCATACGCGCTTCGCCCGATGAGCCCTTGCTGATAGTAAGCGTGCCGTCGTTTGCAAGCGTCCAGGTAAGGTTGTCGCCGTTGGTTCCGCAGGTACCTGACTCAGCAGCAAACGCAGCGATATCAATACTGAAAAGTGTAGTTGCTGCCAAGATTATGCACAGCATAATTGAAACGATTTTTTTCATAATTTTACTCCCGAAAAATTATTTATTTTTGTCGTATATTATTTTTAATCCGTCAAGCAAAAGATTTTGATTTAAGATTATCTCGTGCCTGCAGTTTTTTGCTATCCGATTTCCAAGACCGCCCGTTATAACCACGGTTGCCTTTTCGCCGATTTCCTCTTCAAATCTGTCGATTAAGCCGTCAACCATAGCTGCCGTGCCGATTACTGCACCCGAACGCATACTGTCGATTGAGTTTGTGCCGATAACCTTTTTCGGCGCAGATATTTCTATCTGGGGCAAAAGCGCCGTTCCGCTTGCGAGCGCGCCGAGCGAGGTTTTTACACCCGACGTGATAATCGCTCCGATAAATTCGCCGTTTTTGTTGATAACGGAGCCCGTTGTTGCCGTGCCTAAATCAAATATGATAATTGGGCAGGGATATTTTTCCTTCGCCGCAACTGCGCCGACAACCATATCGGCTCCGAGCTGCGACGGGTCGTCAATTTTGATTGACAATCCCGTTTTTACTCCTGGACCTACGACGAGCGCGTTCTGGTCCGTAACGAGCTTGACTGCTTTTTTAAGCGTTCTGATAAGAGGGGGAACAACGCTCGAAATAATTGCGCTGTCGATATCCTTTACGCCGTGAAGCTGTAAAAACGAGTGAAGCTTAATGGCGTATTCGTCGGTCGTGGCTTTGATGTTTGTATGAAGCCTGCCCTTATAGAGTATTCTTTCGCCCTCCATAACGCCGAGTACAATGTTCGTATTGCCTACGTCAATTGCAAGAAGCATAATATCGCCTCCCTTAATGCTAATATCCTACTTTATATAATAGCATAGATTAATTACATCTGTAAAGACTTTTTTTGATTGAAAAAGAGCCTTGCACTGCAAGACTCTTTATTTTGTGTAGAAAAGTGTTTCGTCGGGTGCTTTTGAAAAGCGGTATATTGAAAATGCAATTCCAAGCGCAAGGTATATACATAGCGACGATGAGCCGCCTGCTGAAAACAGGGGAAGCGTGATGCCGATACACGGCAGAAGTGACAGCTCCATACCTATGTTTACAAGCACCTGCGCGAACAGCATTACTGCAATTCCGCTACACATAAGATAACCTACGTTGTCGCGCGCGTTCATAGCCGTTTTCATAACTCTAAGGATAAGAAAGCCGAGAATAAATACTACTGCGATTGCGCCTACAAAGCCGAATTCCTCGCCTGCAACCGACAGAATCATATCGTTCTGATTTTCGGGAACGGCGCCGCTCTGCGTCATATCGCCCTGCAGATAGCCCTGCCCGAACAAGCCGCCCGAGCCGAGTGCAATTTTGCCGTTTGTCTGCTGATACATAACGTCCTCAAACTGCTCTGGATAAAACAGCGCAACAATTCTCTGACGCTGAATTCCGCCGATAATTCCCGTCTGCCACGCAACGACGAAACCGACTATAATAGCGCATATTCCAGCGATAAAGTAGCCGATGTTTACCCTTGCAAAAAACAGCATTCCGATAAACATTATCATAAATATCAGCGCTGAGCCAGCGTCACCCGTCATAAGCACAAGACCTATCGGAATTGCGCCGTGAATAACAAGCGGAATAATAGTTTTCAGCTTGTTAATCTTGTCCCTTACTAAGTCGAGATGATAGCTGAACGAAATGATAAAGCCTACCTTTAACAGCTCTGATGGCTGGAAGTAGAAAATCTTTAAATCAAGCCATGACTTTGCGTCCTGACGCGCCGAAGGAGCAACGCCGAAGAAGAACGTAAACACCATAAGTCCAGCGCAGCCTGCGGCGATAATCGGCCAGAATTTCGATATGATTTCATAGTCGACGTTCGACACAACGATTGCGATAACAAGTCCCATTCCTACCGAAGCGAGCATACTCCTTACGTCAGACGAAATAACCCTTCCGTCTGTGAGCGAGGAATACGTCGCGCTGTAAACGAGCGCAAGACCGTAAATCGAAGCCGCGATAGCCAAAAAGAGAGTTATGTAATCCGTGCTTTTGAAAAAGCTTGAAACAGACTTTTCGTTCTGTATTGAATTTTTCATTTACTCTCCTTTCGCGTTTTTTCTCAAAATTGTACATATATTATATTATTTTGTGTATGATTTTTCAATATCTTATTTAATTTTATTCTTTAAATATTTATTAACGTATGTTATAATACTATCCGAATAAAAATCAAGGAGTGCATATTATGCTTACTGATATTGAAATAGCACAGGCGGCAAAGATGAAAAAAATCACCGAAATTGCCGCTCAGATAGGTATAGAAGAGGACGATATCGAGCCTATCGGTCACTACAAAGCGAAGCTCGGCGAGGGCGTTTTCAAGAAGCTTGAGAGCAAGCCCGACGGAAAGCTCGTGCTTGTTACAGCCGTTAATCCTACGCCTGCTGGCGAGGGCAAAACTACGGTATCAATCGGTCTTGGCCAGGCGATGAACAAAATCGGCAAAAGCGCTGTCGTTGCACTGCGCGAGCCGTCGCTCGGACCTGTTTTCGGAATTAAGGGCGGCGCGGCAGGCGGCGGATATTCACAGGTCGTTCCGATGGAGGACATCAACCTTCATTTTACGGGCGATTTGCACGCCATCACGTCCGCTAATAACCTTATGTGCGCGCTTCTTGACAACCATATTCAGCAGGGCAACGAGCAGAATATTGACCAGCGCAGAGTACTGATTAAGCGTTGTCTTGATATGAACGACCGCGCGCTTCGCAACATCGTATGTTCGCTCGGCGGACCGCTCAACGGCATACCGCGCGAGGACCACTTCTGCATTACCGTTGCAAGCGAGGTTATGGCAATCCTCTGTCTTGCTGACGATATATTTGATTTGAAAAAACGTCTTGGCGACATTCTCGTTGCCTACAGATACGACGGTACGCCCGTTTATTGCCGCGATATCAAGGCTGACGGCGCGATGACCGTGCTTCTTAAGGACGCAATCAAGCCTAATCTCGTTCAGACGCTTGAAAACACGCCCGTTATTATGCACGGCGGACCGTTTGCTAATATTGCGCACGGCTGTAATTCGGTGCGCGCAACGAAAATTGCGCTCAAGCTCGGCGATTACGCTATAACAGAGGCAGGCTTCGGCTCGGACCTCGGCGCAGAGAAATTCCTTGATATCAAGTGCCGTTTTGCTAACCTTAAGCCGTCGTGCGTAGTTCTTGTTGCGACGGTACGTTCGATGAAGTATAACGGCGGCGTGCCGAAGGAAGAACTCACGGCGCCTAACCTTGAAGCGCTCAAGGCGGGCAGCGTGAACCTCGGCAAGCACATTGAAAACCTCAAAAAATTCGGCATTCCCGTTGTTGTCGCAATAAATCATTTCAAGAAGGACACCGACGAGGAAATCGCGTTCGTTGAGCAGTTCTGTAAGGATAACGGCGCAGAATTCGCGCTTACAAAATGCTTTGCAGAGGGCGGCGAAGGCGGCAGAGAGCTTGCCGAAAAGGTTGTAGCGGCTTGCGAAAAGGAAAATAATTTCCGCTATCTGTACGACCTTGATATGCCAGTTTACGACAAAATCCGTACTATCGCGCGCGAGCTTTACGGCGCTGACGGCGTTCATTTTCCGAAGGACACGAGGGCGGCGATTGACGGTTTTATCAAGCTTGGCGCAGACAAAATCCCAGTTTGTATTGCAAAAACGCAGTACAGCCTTTCGGATAATCCACAGCTTCTCGGCAGACCCGAGGGCTTCAAAATCACAATCACAGGCGCTAATCTTTCGAACGGCGCAGGCTTCCTCGTTTGCCAGGCAGGCAACATTATGACGCTTCCCGGACTGTCGAAATCACCTGCCGCATACAACATCGATATTGACGAAAACGGCAACACGGTGGGACTTTTCTGATGACGGAATTTGTAACACACAGCGCTGACGAAACACAGCGCAGGGCGGCGGAGCTTGCAAAAACGCTTCCGCGCGGCGCGGTTATAGGCTTTCTCGGTGAGCTTGGTGCGGGCAAAACTGCCTTTACGCGCGGCTTTGTCGAGGGGCTCGGTATTGACGCTGAGGTGTCCTCGCCGACGTTTGCGCTATGCAACGATTACATCGGCGACGGGGCGCGCGTTTTGCACTACGATATGTACCGCGTTGACGGCTGGGACGACTTGTATTCGGTTGGCTTTTTTGACGCGCTCGACAGCGGAGCGTACGTGCTTTGCGAGTGGAGCGAAAATATTTTCGGCGCGTTGCCCGACGACGCCGTGATTATCAAAATCACAAAATCGGGCGAAACCGACAGAATTTTCAACGTAATGACAAAGGCTGAATTTCAGCAGAGCTTAGTATGATATTATCAGTAGATTCAACGGCGAAAACGGCTTCGGCGGCGCTTACGGACGGCGAAAAGGTGATAAACAGCGAGTTTGCCGACACGGGACTGACGCACAGCGAAACGCTGTTGCCGATGATAAAGCGCGTTATGGGCGACACGCCGTACAGCGCGCTTGACGCGATTGCGATAACGGCAGGACCTGGCTCGTTTACGGGCGTCAGAATCGGCGTTGCGACGGTCAAGGGGCTTGCTTTTGAAAACGAAATTCCGTGCATTTCGGTATCGACGCTCGAAGCGATTGCCTATAATTTTATAGACAAAAGCTGCGTCGTGTGTTCTGTAATGGACGCGCGGAGAATGCAGTTTTATAACGCGATTTTCAAAATTCAGGACGGCGTATGCACGCGCCTTACACCCGACAGGGCGATTGCGCTTGAGGACTTGCGCGAGGAGCTGAAAGCCTTTGACAGCGTGATTATTGCGGGTGACGGCGCAGAGCTGTGCTACAATAATCTGGAGCTTGATAACGCAGTATTGCCGAGCCCTGATTTGATTTATCAAAACGCGCTTTCGATAGCAAAGCTCGCAGAGAATAAAGAAAAAATCCCGCCTGCCGCGTTAATGCCGACGTATCTTCGTCAGTCACAGGCAGAGCGCGAGTTAAAATTAAAATTAGGAGAATAGGTATGATTTCTATCGGTTCGGACCACGCAGGATATCCCCTCAAAGAGGAGATAAAGAAGTATCTTGATGAAAATAATATTGAATATATAGACGTCGGCTGCTATTCGACTGATTCGGTTGATTATGCAGTTTCGGCGCAGAAGGCTTGCGACAAGGTTGTTTCGGGCGAATGTGAACGCGCGATACTTGTGTGCGGCACGGGAATAGGAATTTCTATGGCGGCTAATAAAGTCAAGGGCATACGCGCGGCGGCGTGCAGCGATTATTTCGGCGCAAAGTATACTCGACTTCATAACGACGCAAACTGCCTTTGCCTCGGCGCGAGGATAACTGGCGCAGGCTCGGCAATAGAGCTTGTCGACGTGTTCCTCCATACTGAATTTGAGGGCGGCAGGCATCAGCGCCGCATTAACCAGATAATGGATATTCAGGACGGGAAGAGGTTGTATTAAAAGGCCAAAGTTCAAAGGCCAAAGATCAAAGGGCAAATTTATTGCCAATGAAAGTGGGTGGATGGTATCCGCCCGCTTTTTGATTATGTTGTGCAAAATTGCTCGACTGGATAAGTTCATTTGTCTATCATCAACAAAATTTACAAAAAGTTCATAATTCTATTGACAATAGTTTATTAATATAATATAATTATTTTACAAAAATATGGGTACAATTATGCCAAAAATAATATCGAGCATATATTGTGCCGTTACGACATACGGACACAAGATATTGTTATCGAGTGGGTGATGTAGTCAGTAAATCGCTTACTTTTACAGCAGAATTGCGCGTCCTATGTATGATAAGGAGGAAATTGAATTGAGAACTATTACAAGTTTTAGCAAAAAAACTCTCTCGCTTGTTCTTTCAGCATTGATGGTTATTACAATGCTGCCGACGTTTGCGCTCAGCAGCCCGACTACTGCCGAAGCGAAGGACGTTGCTGCGTCTGAATACTGGACGCCTGTCACATCAACTGACTTTACACAGACCACATGGACAAAAAACGGCAGTTATAACTGGTACACGGAGTCTTCACCACGTGTTGTCAAGAACGGCAATAAAGTCGGAGATTTCGGTATGGGCTGGAGTGTTCAGTTCAGGGACAATGAGCCAGAAGTTACCGTGGATAATGGTGTTAAGTTCTTCTACAACAGTAGCTCTGACCATAACCAGGGCTTGATGTATATGTCGAGCTACAACGGCCAGACTTCAAAAACTATGTTTAGTGCCGACGCAAACAGCGGTACGGAAATTACAAGCTTTAAGATTGACCTTGAGTTCTCGCTTTTCGGTCAGACAAAAGCAAATTCAGGTAATGCTCTGAGTGAGCGTCGCGGTGAAAACGTATTCTTCAAGCTTTGTGCAGAAGACACAAAGTACGGATTTGAATCACGTTATTCCTACAACTATGTTTACTATGCACAGGAATCCTATGGTAGAAGACATATGAAGAATAACAGTGACATTTATGCTGCAAGCGGTACGCAGGATGGCGGCAATTATGTTCTTTCTACGGACAAAAGCTACATTAACGAGAATACCGATTATCACTATATTATGTACGTTGCTGACGGCTGGCTTTGTTCATATATTGCTGACGAGTCAGGAAATACTGTAATCAGCTACGACCCGATTGATGTTTCAAGCTATTCGCTTTCACCTAAAGATATTACAGGCCTTTTCATTAACGGTTCAGAGTTCAACTTTTTTGGTTACGAAGATTTCGAAAACGTTCGTTATAAGAGCATCGTCATTTACAAGGGTAATGAAAACGCAACTCTTGATACTTCGAAATCAAAGTATCTCTATACCTACTTCACAGGCGACAGCACAAATGGTGAATCACTTCACTATGCTTTATCCGATGATGGTGTTAACTTCAAGCCTGTTAACGATGGTTTACCTGTATGGGATTCAACTGCAAGCTGGTCAATTACACAGTATCCTACAGGCAGCACAAGCGGTGTTGCAACGTCAAAGCACGTGCGCGACCCGTATATTCTCAATAAACGTAATACTTCAACAGGTGCGATAACCTCGGGTTACTACATACTTGCAACCGACCTTAACACGCAAAACGGCACTAACTGGGGCAACAACTCAAAGTTGCTTGTTTACGACGTTGCAAACCTGCAGAATATCGATACAACAACTCCGTGGGTAATTGATACTACCGATATGTGCTCGTCGCTGACGGGCGGTAGCGTATCGCGTGCATGGGCCCCACAGGCTATCTGGGATAATATTGAGGGCAAATATATGCTCTATTGGTCTGTTGGTTATATCAGCGGTCTGACAAAGCTTTACTATATTTACACTTCTGACTTCAAGACTTTTGAGGGTGCGCCAAAGCAGCTTGTATACCCGACATTCTGCAACAACTTTATTGACGCGGATATCACATATCATAACGGTATTTACTATATGTTCTTCAAGGACGAGGATGCAAAGAAGGTTTATCGTGCAATTGCACAACGTCCTAACGGACCTTATCAGGGTTTCACAAAATTCTCTGATACAGGTATGGAAGGACCGCAGCTTTATGAGCGCACACCTGACGGCTCATATGCCTTTATGACGGACCTTTACGGCTCTGGTGAATATAATATTTACCGCGCAAGCGCACCGAGAAAGATTAACGAAGGCGAAGTTGCAACAACAAATGTTAATTACCTGTCGCCTCGTCATGGTTCTGTTATTAGGATTACTCCTACTGAGTACAATGAAATTGTTAGCAAATTCGGCACTCTCACACCTAATACGGTTGAGTACTACTGGGCTAATGACAGAAGCTGGGGCGCAAATGCAGAACAGGGAACTGTTATGAAAGATACCGCTGGTCACGATTTCGTAAGTGCATGGTGGAGTGGCGGCGCAACAGTTGGCGGCAACAAGATTGCTTTAACAGACGGTGCCGTTTATTCTCAGGACTCACAGATGAGCGAAATTCTTAACGGTGATGCATATACTGTTGATTTCACATATAAGAGCGCAGGTACAAATCAGGACGGTTCACACGTTATTGCTGCTATCACAAAAGGCGGTAATGGTGAAACTAATGACCATACCTATGTTGCTATTACTGCAAACGGCAAATTCTATGTTAACGGTTCAGAGGTTACATACACAAACGCTTCTGAACTATCAACTGCGGCTACAGATACATCAAATTCACACAGATACAGAATTACTTTTAACGGATATGCAACATGCCTTATGGTGGATAACACCTATGTAGGCGGTGTGCTTAATGAAATTGATATGCAGGATAGCCTATGGCTCACCTTTGGTTTCGGCAGAGGCACAGTTGGCGGCAACAGTATTGATACCAGAATTTCAGGCGAATTCGGCAAGGTAACTATTTCACCAACTGCAACAACTACAGGACACGATGACGACTTTGTTAATGGTCTTTGCTCTACAAATGACGTTGATACAACACAGATAAAGACCTTTGGCGGTACAGCATATTTCTATAATTCTGCTGCAACAGGTGGATATACGGCTGGCACGGTTGTTTACCACGACAAAAAATCCAATTTGGATAATACTGACTATTCTAACGAGCAAGATAAAGCTTATATGAAACTCCATTATTACGCGCCAAGAAATCTTGTTCTTGCGTATGACGGTACTAAGACCGTAAAATATCCTGTAGTATTTGGTCAGAAGCGTGATGGTGGTCACTCACAACGTATTTACAATGCTGCACTCGTAGCTGGTACAAATCAAGCTTTGCAACAAAACTGGAGAGGCTACACCGATGTTAGCGGCTCATATTCACTTGCAAATGCCCCATGGCCAGGAGTTTCAGGTACGACACAAATTAACTATGTTGATGATTCATCAACATATATTACACCAGATAACAATAATACGCCCCGTGTATATGGTAACTGGATTACATATACGGGTAAGGTTAATAACAATAATGATGGCTCGGTTAACACAAGTGCTAATTATTACGAGAAAATGGGTGATATTACCTTTAGATATAAAGGATATTATAGTTATTTTGGTTCTAAAACTCAAACCTTAGATACTACTTTAAGCGGATTTAGCGTATATGTTATTAACTACAAACCGATTTATGATATTCTTAAAGAATCAAGTCCGACAACTATCGACTTGGACGGTGCAGGCAGCTTAGCTGCAAAGAATATCAGAGAAGTTCGTGAGTATATTGTTAACGGCGATGGCAAGTGGATGTACACTCCTGCTTCAAAAGCAGAAGCGCTTCGCCGATTGAAGGCAGTCGGTGCGGTTAATCCTAATGACACATCGACATATACCTACTCAAATAATTCCGCAACAGCGGTAAGCAACTGTGCAACTGCAATTAAAAATGCTTACGAGAATTTCATTGATATTCCTAATATCCTCGAACTGAGAACCTTCACAATTAATTACAGTAAGTATGGCGGTGTGAGCGCAAGCGAAATCGTAACTGCAGGTAACACACTTGCGAACATTCCTTCAAATACAGCAAAAGCTCATATCAACAATTCGAATTACCACTGGGAATATGACTGGACCTCAAGCACTGGCGTTTGGGACGGTACACAAACTCCTTCTGCTTCACACGTTCCTCATTCAAACGAAACATACGTTGAAACAAGAGGAGCAAACGCAGTTCATTGTTCATATTCCGATTGGAACGATAGCTGGGATCCGAATGACGACCATACGGCTGCTGGTTGGACTCACCATGCTGCAGCAGGTGACGCAAACGGCTATTCAACAAGCTCGTGTACAGTTTGCTCTGGCAGTGAAACGGTTTATGATCCTCACGATGCTGAATGGGAAGAATATGTCGATTATATTGAAATGATTGAAGAATCAGGAGAATACACTTCAACATCACGTACCAATTATGCTAATGCTATATCATCAACAACAAGTGGCGTAACTGAGTATGATAAAACTAAGTCTGCTTCGTACATTACAACCAGAAATACTGCGCTTAGTACGGCTGCAGATACGTATCTCAACCCGCTTGCAGAGTATCATTTGTTGCTTGCACAAAAGGAAACCCGTGACACTAACAATTTGGACGGTAGCGGTAATCAGGTTTACACCTATGAATCCTGGGTTAACTTTGCGTCAAAGTATAAAACGGGCAAGGACTATTATGACGCAACAACAGATGTTGAAAAACAAGATATTGGTAAATTTACGTTTAATTCTGAAACGGGCGTAGTCAGCAATACGAAATCAGAAGCACAAAACACGATAGAAAGTGATTCTGCAGTTACGAATACAGCACAAGGAAATCTTGTTGTTGTTGATAATGCTTCAGCGTACACAACGTTTGAAAACGCAAAGACGCTTGTTACCAGCACGCTTGATACGCGTAAGTATACAGATGAGGGTACTGCTTACATCAACAGTCAAATCAGCGCGGCTGACGGCAACGTTTACAAGACGCTTTCTGCTGCAGAAGCTACGGCGTATAACACTTACACAGGTGGCGGATATGTTGCTGGTAACAAGATAAAGCGTACTACAACTGGCGCAACGGATACCTACACGGGCAACGTGCTTTCTGCTTCGACAACGCTCAACAGCGCTGAGAAGAAGGACGAGTACATCAAGAAGTATAGAGTAAGCTTCACTGTACAGGATGACCTTGATACAATTTTAGAAAACGGACTTATTAACGACGAGTCAGCTGAATACAAGGATATCTCTTACGGCGATACTGTAACGCTCAAGGTGCCTGATTCAAGACTCAGCAACTACAAGGTTGCAGTCTGGTCAACGACAAACAAGGACGATAGCGGCAATCCTACAGGCTCGCAGAAGGTTTCTGGCAGCACTAATAACCAGACCTACGACAAGGTTGTCAGCGGTAACGTTGCAGTCGTTGCAGAGCTTAGCAAGACTGTTAACGATTCAGCAAACTATCGTTGCAACATCTGTAACGTATACGGCAACATCGTTGAAGTTCAGTACAACTCATCGCCTCTTGCAACGGGTTCGGGTCTTGCAACCGTTACGGTTAACGGCGAAGCTTTAACAGCAGCGCAGATTCCGTTCTACAACTTCCTTAGCTGGACCGTTACCGACAGGGGCAACAAGACGTACGATATCAGACCTGTTTACGAAGCAGTAGAAGATTTCGACTTCACAGTTGTCGGCGGTACGCTCAGCACCACAAAGCAGGATTACGACAAGAAGGTTACCGTTTCTACTTCAAACGCTAACTTCGCTGCGTGGGCAGTAAGAAAAGACGGCAAGTATCAGATTGCTTCGTACAACAAGAGCTACACGTTCTACGCTTGTGCTGACGAAACCTACGTTGCTATCGTTAAGAACGGCAGCAATTACGAAACGACTGATGCGTCGCCTGTAACAATCACAGCATCGCTTATCGACGGCGTGGTTGCTGATAACGACAACTTTGCTGCAGCGTACAAGAACGGTATTGTTAACGACAAGATTGCTAACAAAAAGACGTTCATCTCAATCGAAAACACAAAGATGACTGCTAAGAAGGCTCGTGTATTTGCAAGAGTAACTCAGGGCGCAACGGATACTGCAAGCTACGGTATGCTTATCAGAAACGGTAATTATCCAGAAGTAGCCCAGATGACGCCGACGACTGCCGACCTCAACAGAACTGTTACGTCGGTAATTGAGTCAGGTCAGTTCTCTTACACAATCACCAGCAAGACCAGCTTTAAGCAGGACAATATTTCGTTCAGAGCTTACGTTGATTACAACGCGCTTTATAACGGCGCAACGGTCAACGCACGCGACTATTCGGCAGTTGCTGTTGCAACTAAAAATGCTTAGTGAAAAGGAGGACGTTAAATGAAAAAAGAGTACAATTCACCAGAATTTGAAATCGAAAAGTTCATTATCAGCTCCGAAGCACTAATCACCACCTCTGGTCTTGAGGGCGGTGACACCGAAGAAGAGCTCGATTGGTAACTGAATAACTAAACAAAAGAGGACAGCGCGCTGTCCTCTTTTTTTACCTCTCCTTTGAGGAGGTTCCCCTGTGAGGGGAAATGTCAACAAAGTTGACAAAAGGGTGAGGCGCCCGCTCCAAGGGAGGGGGACAACGAAGTGGTGGAGAGGTTAAAAAAACACCATTATTTTGCACTTTTTAGCCATAAGTCTAAGTAATAGCGATTTGTTAACGAAATATGAATTTTCCCTTGCAATATTACATCTGTTTATGCTATAATTCATAATAGGAATATTATAAATTCTGATATTTTATACGTTTACAAACAAATGCATATTTTTTCGCCGAAAAGGTGTAGTCAGTAAACTTTTCGGCGCCCCGATATGCTCATAATTTACGGAGGAATTGATATGAAAAATCACTTCAGCAAAAAAATATTATCCCTTGTATTATCAGTTCTTATGATAGTAACTATGCTGCCGACGTTTGCTGTTACAGCAAGCGCTGACGCATCAGAAAAGTTTTTGATGGCATATTTTACTGGTAATCTTCAGACCGAACAGCAGATTCGCTTTGCTGTTTCTACGGACGGTGCAAGCTTTAAGCCTCTTTATGGCGGTAACGCTGTATTACAGGAAAAAAGCACGGATACTTATGCCGACGACACCTATCAGAACACAGATGGTGTTCGTGACCCGTATATCTTCAAGAGTCCTGCAGATAATTATTATTACTGCATCGCTACCGACCTTGAAGCTACTGCGTATGGTTTCTGGGGCACTCAGTCACAGATGGTAATCTGGCGTTCAGCTGACCTTATTAACTGGTCGGACGCGTACTACATCAATGTTGCGCAGATTTGTAACAGTAAGCGTGGTACGTCATATAGCAACAGCGATTTCCAAAGAACTTGGGCGCCTGAAATTTTCTATGAAAATGGTCAGTATATGGTATACTTTGCGCTTGCTGGCGGCGACTATCAGGCAACAAGAATGCATTATATGCTTACCGACAACCTTATGGACTGGACTCATTATTCAGCTCCGCAGGTGCTTTATGACCCAGGATATGACGACATTGACGCTGACATCGTTAAAGAGGGCAGCACTTACTATATGTTCTACAAGGACGAAACGCCTGGCAGAAGCACGGTTTGTCTTGCAACTGCAACAAATATGACTGGTCCTTATAGCTACGTTGCTCAGTTTGATACTACTTCGGCAACAGGTGGCATTGAGGGTTGTGAGGTTTATACTGTTGGCAGCAATTATTACCTCGTGGCAGACCGTTTCGGCGCTGCAGGCAATTTTGCGATTTACAATATGGGCAGTAGCCTTGCTGCAGTTGCAGCAGCTGCAAATGACGGTCATATAAGTGTATCAAGCAGCCCAGTTACAACTGTAGAGGAATTGTACGGCTTTACCAACCTCACTCCTCGTCACGGCTCTATCGTTCATATCACCGATGCTGAATACAACGCTCTTGTTGCTGATTCGGGCGGTGTAACAGACACCGATATTATGTACAACTTTACAACAGCGCATTCGCAGACTGATACTGGTTGGTATTATAGTACATATAACGATTCAAGCCTTCATGATGTTAACATTATGCATAACAACGATGGCAATACCAGCACGTCAAAGGTCGCTCACGACGGCGGTTATATCACTTTAACAAACGCCAATATGTTTGTAAATGATGGTAATGTTCGTGCGATGTTCCCAGACGATGTTTATACTGTTTCGTTCGACTATTCGCTTCAAAGCACAGATAATCTGTACGCGCCGATATTTGCGCTTGGTACTGGTCATGGCGGTGGTGAGCCTTCGGCAGATACGGATTATGTTATGATTTTCGGTAACGGAGATTGCTGGGTTCGTAAAACAGGCGAAAGTTCAGATACAAAGGTTGCAAGTGCTCCGTTAACACTTGGCGTAACTTATCATTATGATATCGTATCAGATGGAACTAATATCACTTTCTACCGTGATGGTGAACAGATTGGTACGATTGCAACTACTGTTGATTTCCCGAGTGCTGATTGTACAAAGTATGCAGCCTTCGGCTACACGGACGGTCACTCCTCTGCAGGCTTCGGTTACGGCTCTTACTCACATATCCGCTTTAGAGATAGCGCAGTTACGGCTGCTACGCTCAAAGAAGAGTTTAGTAAAAAGCTTATTTACAATAAAGCGAGCGGTAATGATGCCTACGGCGGAAGAGGCAGCGTAATAAACGTTTCTCATAGCGGCGACCATAATATTGTTGAGCCAGTTGTCAGCCACAATTCTTCGTCTTATACGCTCGCAGGCTGGGTTAACCCAGGTGCTTCTGTAGATTACAACTCGGTAATTATGGCATTGGGTAACGGCAAGTGGACACCTGCTCCATCTGGAAGATACTTTGCGGTCAGAGAAGACGGCACAATCTGTTTCAATTATTGCAGCGGTTCAAACAGCGGCGGTAACTGGAGTGAACATTTTATTGATGTTACAAGTGCCTTTACTTTAACTGCAGATGAATGGTGTTACCTACAGATAAATATCGTTCCTATAAGCGACAATCAGGTTAAGCTCACCGTATGGAAGAACGGCGTTCAAACAAAATCACAGGATATTACCTTAACAACAAAGGTTGACGATAATAATACGACAGGCAACGATTATTCTTATGGTATGCTCGGATTTATGCAGCTTCCTACAAACAAAATGTATCTTGGAAGATTGCCAGTACCAAGCTGGTGGCAGAATGAAAATGGCACAACATATGTTCAGGATGTTCGTTTCTACTCACAGGCTATGGATCCTGCAAACCTCTATGCTGCAGAAGCAGGAGAGCAGGAGATAACATCTGAATATGCAAAGTTAAATACTGTTCCTACATTTAATGCAGTGGCTTATCATCAGGGTGACCCTGCTCACAGAACTGACAGCTCTGGAAATATACTTGAAGTTGGTAAGGGTTACAACAACGTAGCTTATTGTACAACGTGGACTTCCTGGAAAACTTGTGCTTATAACACAAGTGGCACTCGAAATCAATACGATAACGACTCTGGTACTATATGGAATCTGCGTTACAAGATGCCTATGCCGAATGATATTGTTTTAGTTTACGATGGTGTTGCTGCGCACAAGCCCGCATCACCTGTTCAGGCAGAATTTTGGTCAAAAGGCGGTTGGTCAAAAGTAGGTGAATTATACTTCCAAGGAACAGATATAGAAGGTACCAATAAATCGAAGTTCTTACTTAATGAGTATTGGTACGGCTTTGATAATGACTATGAGCATTGGGCAGGTAAGCGCTTTGACGAAGATAATTATGCTTCTAAAAACGATGACTGGAACGGTAAGTTAAGCGGTAGAGACACAATTTTTGACGATACAAGACATGATGGTGGAACTCATATGCATTGGTGGAACCGCTTGAATTATGAAGGTACCGGCGATTATAACAATTATTACGAAAAGTATGAGAATATTTACTTTGGCGTTTACTCAACCAATGACGGTAACAGCTACGGTAACTGGACAAGAGAACATCTCCAAAACGAAGACCAGAGAATCTATGTCCTGAACTACAAGCCTGTTTATGATATCGTAAACGGCACAACAAAGGTCAATGTTCACGGTACTAATTATACTGCTGCTCAGCTTTATACGTACTTTATTACAAATATTGAGCCTAATAAGTGGATGTATACCGAAGAATCAATCGACCAATTCTACAGGGTAATGTATGCGATTATGCATTCAAACCCGAACGACTATGAATTCGGCGGTAGCTCAAACAGTGCAGCTAATACGCAGACAGATGTTCAGACTTGTGCTAAGAATATCAGAATTGCAGCAACAGAATTCCCGCAAATCAAGTTTGTAAAGAAGACCTTTAACGTTGATTACTTCAAGGAATCAGGTTATACAAACGAAACTGTAACAGCAGGTAATAACCTTGCTTCTGCTCCTTCGTTGGCTTCAACTCATTACAACGGCGGCGATACACTTAAGCATACAACTTATGCTTGGAAGGATGACAACGCACCGAGCAACAGCCATATGCCAACAAGCGACGAGGCTTATACCGAAATTCCTACAGTTAGCGATTGTAACACAAGCGGCTCAACTCACGTTGACGCAGTAGGCGATACAAACGGCTACACAGAGCATCCGTGTACAGTATGTGCTCATAACAATGCTGCAAACAACGTATGGGATGACCGTTCTGCTGATTGGACCGCATACAATGCTGTAGCGGATACAATCGCAACAAAAGCGGCTGATACGCAGTATACAACGTCTTCACGCTCTGCATATCAAACCGATTGTAACGCCGTAACAAGCGCTATCGAAACAGGCGCAGACAAGTCAAAGGCGTATATCGACAGACAGAAGGACGCTCTTACTACTGCAGAAGGCAAGCTCAATCACGTTGCTAATTTCAGCGCGCTTGATACAACTGTTACTACTGCAGCAAAAGTAACGGCACGTAATACAAACAACTATGATAACAGCGACGCTCAGATTTACACATACTCTTCGTGGGTGAACTTTGCAAGCAGCTTCGATAACGGTCTTGCTTATCATAATTACAACTCAGCAACAAGAGCAAATACTCCAATGTATGCAGTTGACGGCAGCGGATATGTAACCTCCGATTTGTCGAGCGACCAGACTAATATTAATACATATAATACTAATATTGGTAACTATTACAATGCGCTTGCTACTGTTGGCGCCGCAGAAAAATACACAACGTTTGACAACGCTAAAACTGTTGTTGAAGCAATTGACACCGAAAAGTATACGCCTGCGGGTATTGATTACCTCAATGCTCAGAAGAGCTCGGCATACAACAACGTATACAAGACGCTCAATTCCGACGAAGCAACGTTATATAACAGCTTAACAAACAAATCGTTTGCGTCAGGTTCTGTTATTTGGAATAGTGCTGATCCAGACGATGAAACAACAGCGCTTCTTGGAGCAGTTACCACGCTTGACAGCACATCAAGCTACATCAAGCACTTCAAACTGACGTTTGCAATTCAGAACGAGGAAGGCAACGCGTTAGTTGATACACAGGAAATCAACGACGTTGCATACGGTACGGCTTATACATTTGAATTACCGAACAGCGCAGCTCTGAACAACAAGAGCATTAACAGCTGGGGTATCACGAACTACGATTATGCTGATACCGAAATGGATAATGCAAAGGGCTCAAGCAAGGTATCGGGCTACGAAAGAGAATCTCTCACTAAGGTTGTTACGAATAATATGGCTGTAGTGGCAACTATGTCTGACGACGCAGCAGGCACAACTAACACAAAGATTGTTATTAACGACTGCTACAATCAGGTACAGCAGGTATTCTTCGTTGACGGTCAGGGCGAGCCAACTAACTCTGCTCTTAACTCTGCAAGCATTACAATCAAGGGCTCGTCAGAAACGGCTCAGGCAGGCAGCGGCACTACCGTTACGGCTAAGGAGCTTCCGTTCTATTCCTTCAGCAACTGGGAGAAGAAGGCTGACGCAGCAAACCACGTATATACTTATACTCCAAAGTATACGACTGCCGACTTCTTCGACTACACCTTCGTTGGTGCTATCGGTGACGCTTCAAGACACGTACAGTACGACAAGAAGATTCAGGTTCAGTTCGACGACAGCGTACTCAGCGATGGAAGAACCTTCAAGGCTTGGGCAGTCAAGACTTCAGGCAGCAAGTATCAGATTGCGTCGTATAATAAAGACTTCTACTTCTATGCTTGTGCAAAAGAAAATTACGTTCCGATTTTGAAGAACGGTTCAAATTATGAAGCTATGCTCAGCGCAGGAAACTACGACACGCTTGAAGCTGCTGACATAGACGGCGAAATTCCTGTTGTTGCAAACGTTTCGGCTGATAACGTTCTTAAGCAGATGCTCGACGGAAATCTTCCGTTCATTTCCATCGAAAACACAACTATTAATGGCGACAAGAACAAGATAAGAGTTTACGCAAGAGTAACAAAGGGTGCAGTAAACGTAACTGGTTTCGGCGTGCTTCTCAGACAGAATGCAACGGCAGAAACAACGGCTTCGCTCTCGACGACAAACAACAGCAAGAAGACGAATATTACAAATATTCTTGAAACGAATCAGTTTACGTACACTGTTACGACTTCAAGAGCTGGCGGTTTTGCAGGAAACGTAGGCTTCAAGTGCTTCGTAAACTACCAGTTCAGCTACACGGCTGCAGAAACAACAACAAGCATCAGCGCAGTTGATTACTCAAACGGCGAGCTTGTATCAATTTCTTGATGAAAGGAGAGTGTTAATATGAAGAAATATTACGAATCTCCAGAGGCAGAAATTGAAAAGTTTTTAATCAGCTCTGAATCGTTAATCACCACATCAGGACTTGAGGGCGGCGACACCGAAGAAGAGCTCGATTGGTAAACTGAATTGATTAAACAGAGGGCAGCGTAGGCTGCTCTCTTGTTTTGTAATAAGCAATAAAAAACAAAAAAATATCTATAAATAATAACGCCTCGCAAATAATAAAAGCGAGGTGTTTTTTATGTTTTTTAAAGGCAAAACAGTATTTTTTGATACACAACCGATTATTACGGGTAGTGCGGGCGTAGTCGGCAAAAAGGAGGGCGAAGGGCCGCTCAGAAACGATTTTGATATGATTTTTGAGGATACGACGATGGGCAAGGAGTCGTTTGAGCTTGCTGAAAGCGCAATGCTTCACGACTCAATTATCCGCGCGCTCAGTAACGCGAACAAAAGCCCGAGCGACGTCGATTTTGTTATGACGGGCGACCTTCTTGACCAATGTGTCGGCTCGTGCTTTGCACTAAAGGATTTGCAAATCCCGTTTGTCGGAATGTACGGCGCGTGCTCGACGATGGCGCTGACGCTCACGTCGTGCGCGATGCTTGTTGATGGCGGCGCAAAATGCTGCGTAGGCGGCGCGTCAAGCCACTTTTGCTCGAGCGAAAGACAATTCCGCTTCCCGCTCGAATACGGTGGCCAGCGCCCGCCCACGGCGCAATGGACAGTTACGGGCGCAGGTTCATGCGTCGTTGAGCAGCTCGGCGACAAGAATCCCGACGATATCGTCAAAATCAAGGCAATCCAGATAGGCACAATCACCGACCTCGGCATCAAAGACGCAAATAATATGGGCGCCGCCATGGCACCTGTCCATGTTAGTATGGACTCATAAGGCAACAGACGAAAAACCGCATAAATACTGGGGAAAGGAGGATTTACGCCTTATATGACTTTATGGTCCAAAGCTAACAAGGAGGTAAAAAATGATAATACATAATAACGTCAATTTCAGGGATATTGATTTGGAGAATCCCGATGCAGAATTAGAGCAGCCTAAGATTGGAATGTGGGGCAGACGGCACTCATATTTTCTGTATGTAAACGAGCCGGAAGCGTATGAGGATATGATGTGCGACCACTCAATGTTTCCGTATCTCGAAATGATTGAGGCAAAGGCAGAGCAGCGCTATCAAGAGCTGATGAAGGAGAGTATGAAGGAGCATAAGATAACACCTGCATTGAAGAAGAGAAACTACGAAAAATGGGATAAGCTTTTTACCCAAGCAGACCTTGAAGCAGTTCAGGTGCTTAACAAGGAAATACTTTACACAAGACAATCATTATTACTGGAGGATAAAAAATATGCGCCAAAACGATGGCTCGACGAATATGAGGAAAGACAAGAGCTCATACGATTACACAGAAGTAAACGGCGTGCTGCTGCCAAATCTCGTGTCAACCGAAACGCAGTATGAAATAGGCAAATGGGGCTTAAGGCACCTTGACTACATAAAGAAATACCGCAAGGTGTTATACACCACTCTGCTGACGAGCTGTAGTCTGAACACACATCTTCACGAGGTGGATATCAGAGCAGAGAAAATGTACGACAGACTGGTAAAACAGCTTGCCGAGATACAGGGCGTAACCGAGCAAATGAAAGCAGAAGACCCGTTCACATGGACGCAGGCGATGAACAACATAGCAAATCAGGCACGAGAAATCGTGAACCAAGAAGTGATATATAACGCATAAGGAGAACCAATGGATATATTTGAAGAAATCTGGCACGGCAACCTCTCGCCGCATGAATTTAACCATATTGAAAATAACCCGTACTACAAGGACGCTATCAGATTAGTGAACAGCAACCAAGAGCGACTTACCAAGGACTTCACACGTGAGCAAAAGGATTTGTTAGAACGCTACACCACGAGCGTGGACGAGCTTTCCACCCAAACCGAGCTCGACGCCTTCAAATCCGGCTTCAAGCTCGCCACCCAACTAATGATAGCAGTAGTATCATAAGCGAAGCAAAAGCAGTTGATGACACCCGTCACCAACTGCTTTCTCTGTCCAATAATGTGTACCTTAAATCATGTTTTATTCTTAATTATTGCTTTTGAAGATAATATAGACTATATTTTATATGACACCTTTAGAATAATTAAATATAAATACTTTGACTTTATTAAATATAAATGTTAAAATAAACTGTTATATTATACACTTATGTGATCAAAGTGTATTTTTGGAGGCAGTTGTGAGCAAAACAGCAAAGAGTGATGAAACAATAGCTTTAGAGCGCTTTTCGCCTAGGCTGAATAAAGAGTATCAGAAGCAGTTTGATAATTTGCTTCATAGGCTAAGCATGACTGTTCAGTCAAAGCGAAATGCGATAATAGAAAAGGAAATAGATTTAGTTGTAAAGGGTGTCGATGATTTTGAGAACAGCATTGATGCTTTATGCTATGTTGCCTCATTAGATATACTTCTTGACCTTTCAAAGCAGGGCTGGTTGCTTGTCTTTGAGGATGATTCTTTATATTTAAAAATGGAGGATGACAACAATAACGACAAACAAACTATACGATATAGGTTAAGCGCAGAGAGAAATGCTCAGTTCCAAGAGCAAAGCATTATTGATTTTATAAATAGGCTAGAAACGGAAAAGGATTATAATGGTAAACGAGTTTCTATAAAAAATCTAATAGGAGATAAGTCATTACTAATTTCAGCTATTCAAAATAACGAGGAGGTATGTAAGCCGTACATCCAACTTGTTTCGGATAAAAGAGATGAGCATACTGGCATTAAGCTTTCGGAGATATGGAGATATTTTAGATACACATGGTCTATTCCATATAAAACTATGCCGGGAAGAAATCTGTTTTATTTGGTGAGAGATGCTAATCAGCCATACCATCCTGTTATGGGTATATTTGCTTTGGGCAATTCGGTTTTAAATCTTACAGTTAGAGATGAGGATATTGGTTGGACTGTTAATTCTATTAAAAGAAATATGCAACGTTTATGTGAGAAAAGTAATTTTTCTCGCATAATTGGTGAAACGAACGGAAAAACAGCTAATGTCGAGAGCATTAATTACTTAGAAACTGAAGAGGAATATATAGTAAGAGCAACTGAGTATGCAGACATAATGCTCCCCTTGTTAGAAAGCAATATTAAAACGGCAATTGAAGATATTTATTGCTCAGATCTAAATTATTATGGACAAACTAAGCATCCAAAGCAGGAATTTATTAATAACTTATATAATATTGCCGAGGAAAGTGCAAAAAAATCAATAAATAATAAAAACAATGAGCATAATCCAAATTATCTAGATGAAGCTAAAACAAATCTTTTTACAAGAAAACGAGCGACTGAATTGGCTAAGCTTTTAACAACAAAGGCAGAATTTTCATCTGCAAGAGGTGATTCCTGCTTTGAAAAGCTTAACAATCTGTTATCAACTGAGACAGGAAGAAAGGCAATTAATAATGCTTTGATTTCAAATA
>JAFWKC010000049.1 GCA_017514345.1 Eubacterium sp. | reverse complement strand
TTTTTAATGCTGATATAATAATGATAAATAAATAATATATTTTAGTGATGATATGGAATAGAAAAATGAAATTAAACGAGCTTGAATTATCACAAACGGGAATAATAGAGGCTGTTGAGGGCGAGGGCGCGCTCAGACAGCACTTTCTTGATATGGGCGTTATACCAGGAGCGGAAATAACGCTCGTTAAATACGCGCCTATGGGCGACCCCGTTGAATTCAGAATACACGGCTATGAGCTTACGCTCCGCCTTTCGGACGCCGAAAAAATTACGGTTCGCAAGGCTGCGTCAAAACGTGCGGAGCAGCCGACTCTGCGCCGAGGCGACAAGGAGCATCCAGGTCTTGGCGAGGGCGGCAGATATCATATCAAGGCCGAGGAAAACCCTCTGTCCGACGATACGGTGCTGTCCTTTGCGCTTGCAGGAAATCAGAACTGCGGCAAAACGACGCTCTTTAATCAGCTCACGGGCTCAAATCAGCACGTCGGTAATTTTCCAGGCGTAACGGTTGACCGCAAAAGCGGACAGATAAAGAAATATCCGAATACTGAGGTTGTCGATTTGCCTGGTATTTATTCGCTGTCGCCGTACACAAGCGAGGAAATCGTGTCGCGCCGATATATTCTTAACGAAAAGCCGACGGGCATCATCAACATAGTTGACGCGACGAACATCGAGCGCAATTTATACCTTACTATGCAGCTTATGGAGCTTGACACGCCGATGGTTGTTGCACTTAATATGATGGACGAGGTGCGCGGAAACGGCGGCTCAATACTTATTAACGAGATGGAGGACGTACTCGGCATACCCGTAGTTCCGATTTCAGCGTCGAAAAACGAGGGCGTTGACGAGCTTGTCAGCCACGCAGTACATATTGCAAAGTATCAGGAAAAGCCGCGCCGTACGGACTTTTGTGACGAAAGCGAATTCGGCGGCGCAGTACACCGTGCGCTTCACGGAATTATGCACCTTATCGAGGACCACGCAAAAGCGGCGGAAATACCCGTCAGGTTTGCGGCGACTAAGCTCGTTGAGGGTGACGAAAGAATTATGAAGGCGCTCAAGCTTGATGAAAACGAGGCTGAATTCGTTGAGCATATTATCGTCCAGATGGAGCAGGAGCGCGGACTTGACCGTGCGGCGGCTATCGCAGATATGCGCTTTTCGTTTATAACGAAGCTCGTCAGGGAGTGTGTTATCAAGCCGAAGGAGAGCAAGGAGCGCGAGCGAAGCCGAAAAATTGACAGTATTCTTACGGGCAGATTTACGGCGCTTCCGTCGTTTGCCATAATTATGGGACTGATTTTCTGGCTGACGTTCGGCGTTATCGGAAAATTCCTTCAGGAGCTGCTCGAAAAGGGCGTTGACTGGCTCCAGACGGTGCTTGATACGGGACTTACGGCGTGGAATACGAACGAGGTAGTACATTCGCTGATTATCAAGGGAATTGTTACGGGCGTAGGCAGCGTAATAGTATTTCTTCCGATAATCGTAACGCTGTTTTTCTTCCTGTCGCTTCTTGAGGATACTGGATATATGGCGCGTGTTGCATTCGTTATGGATAAACCGCTTCGTAAGCTTGGACTTTCGGGACGAAGCATAGTGCCTATGCTTATCGGCTTCGGCTGCTCCGTTCCAGGCGTTATGTCGTGCAGAACGCTTCCGTCGGAGCGCGACAGAAAAATGACAATAATGCTCATACCGTTTATGAGCTGTTCGGCGAAGCTGCCGATTTACGCGCTGTTTTCGTCAGCGTTTTTCCCTAAATACTCAGCAGTCGTAATGGTTGCGCTATATCTTCTCGGAATACTCGTCGGAATTATTACTGCAGTCGTGTCAAAAAACACTTCGTTCAGGGGCGAGGCGGTTCCGTTTGTAATGGAGCTTCCGAATTACCGTATGCCGAGCGCGAAAAATATACTTCAGCTTTTGTGGGATAAGTCAAAGGACTTCATTTCTCGCGCGTTTACGGTGATTTTTCTTGCTTCAATCGTAATATGGTTTTTGACAACCTTTAATTCTCATCTCGAAATGGTCGAGAATTCGAAGGACAGTATGCTTGCTATAATCGCAGGCTGGATAACTCCGATATTTAAGCCCGTCGGTTTTGGCGACTGGCGCATTACAACCTCGCTTATCACGGGCTTTATGGCAAAGGAAAGCGTAGTTTCAACGCTGTCCGTGCTGTTCGGCTCAACGGGCGCAATCAAAGCGGCGCTGTCGCTTCGTTCAGCCGCTGCGCTGCTTGTGTTCTGTCTGCTCTATACGCCCTGCGTTGCGACGATTGCCGCAGTAAAGCGCGAGCTCGGCAGAAAATGGGCGGCAGGCGTTGTAGTAATGCAGTGCGTCGTTGCGTGGCTGTGTGCAGGCGCCGTGTATCTTCTTGCATCGGTAATCGGTATGTAATTGAAAATGGTGATATAATTGACAAAGCTGTTAATTTCAGTTGTTGAAAAAAGAACGGACGAAGCTCAGCGGCGAAACGCGCTGAGCAGTCTGAGCGGTATAACGGGCATAATATGCAACATTCTTCTTTGTATCGTGAAGTTCACCGTCGGTGCGCTTGCAGGATCGGTTTCCGTCACCGTTGACGCAGTTAACAACCTTTCCGACTGCGCGTCGAACGTCGTTACACTTACTGGAGCTAAGCTGTCGAGCAAGCCCGACGACAAGGAGCATCCCTTCGGCCACGGCAGAATAGAATATATCTCTGCGCTTATCGTCGCTATTTCGATATTCGTTGTCAGCTTTGAGTTCGCGAAAAGCTCGGTTGAAAAAATCATTAACCCCGAGCCGCTTAAGTTTGCGCCGTGGTACGTCGTACTGCTTGCGCTGAGCGTGCTCGTTAAGCTGTGGATGGCGTACTTCAACAAAAAGCTGTACGCAATAACCGACAACCTGAACTTAAAGGGCGTAATGCAGGACAGTATCAACGATTCTCTTGCGACGCTTGCGACAATCGCTTCAATAATCCTGTCGGATATTTTTGACGTCAAGGTGTTTGACGGCATTATCGGACTTGTGATTTCCGTTTTCATTTTCTTTTCGGGAGTTGGGATATTAAAAGAGGTGCTGAGTCCGCTTATCGGCGAGCCGCCGTCAAAGGAGCTTGCTGAAAATATCGAAAGTATTATCACAGATAATGATATAGTTATCGGCGTTCACGACCTTGTAATTCACAATTACGGCGCGGGAAAAATGCTTGCTTCTGCCGACGCAGAGGTTAACGCCGACGAGGACGTCTTTACTATTCACGACGCGATAGACGGCGCTGAGCGCAGAATTTTTGACGAGCTCGGAGTGGAGATGTGTATCCATATGGACCCTGTCGACACCTCGGACGGCGAAGCGCTTGTGCTAAGAAGGAGCGCGGAAAAAATCGTCAGAAAATACAATCCTGCCTTCTCGCTTCACGATTTCAGAATTGTTGAGCGCGACGGCGAAAGGGTTATAAATTTCGATTTGCTCGTTCCGTTTGAAGAGGAGGAAAATAAGCAGAAAATCGAAGCTGATTTAGCCGCTCTGTTCAAACAAAAAATATCGGGCGCAAAGCTCGATATAAACATTGAACACTCATATATACAGTAAAAAAGTGCAACCGTTCTGGTTGCACTTTTATTATTTTTCTTTCTTTACTGCCGTGTTTTCCTGATTTCTGAAAACAACAAACTTGTCGTACAGGAATTCCGTAACAAAGTTCGTTATCATCGTACAGGCAAGCACTATGTAGTAAATTGCTTCAACGTCGGCGTATTTCGAGGTGAAATAGTTGCCGACGATAGTCGAAACGGGCGTGAATACTGCATAAAAGCCCAGCACCTTGAGCATAGCAATCGGTATGTTCGCCGCCGACTTGAAGGTGAATTTTCTATTGAACGTAAAGTTCCACAGCACCGACAGCAAAAGCGCCGTCAGGTATATGGGACCGTATTCGTTTTTCATTATTCGCGCAAAGGCTTCGTTAGAATTCATCGCGTTCTGAATGAAATCAAGCTTAATAACAATTTCGTTGAGAAGCGTAAATGCTATCAGCTGAATTATTCCTGCCGAGGCAGAAAAGAACATAAACTTTATGAACTGAAAAACGCCTTGCTTTTTGCTCTTTGTATCTTCCATTTTGCTTATTTGATAATATCGTATTTGTGGATATAACCGACAACCTCGTCGACTGTTGTAAACGCAAGCGCAACCGTAGTGTCAGCAGCGCCGTAGTAAATCGCAATTCTACCCGTTTCGGCGTCAGCAAGCGCAGAGCACGGGAAAACAACGTTAGGAACGTCGCCTACGGTTTCGTATATTTCGTGAGGCGCAAGAAGGAAGCTGTCAGCTCTGTGAAGCACCTTCCACGGCTCGTCTTTGTCGAGAATTGCGGCGCCCATACTGTAGGTAAAGCCGTTGCAGCTTGTAAGCACGCCGTGATAGAACAAAAGCCAGCCCTCGTCAATTTCGATAGGAGTAGGACCTGCGCCGATTTTTGTCTTTTCCCAGAACTGCTCTGGCTTCATAACAAATCTGTATTTTCCCCAGTATTCAAGGTCCTTGCTTCTTTCGATAAAGATGTCGCCGTAGGGTGTGTGACCTCTGTCGCACGGACGCACAAGGAGCATAAATTCGCCGTTAATCTTTTTCGGGAAAAGCACGCCGTTTCGCGCAACGGGATATGTCGCGTCCTCAAACTGCTCCCACGTTTTGAAATCCTCGGTAGCCGCAATACCGATTGTAGTGCCGTTGGGCGTAAGGTTAACCCATGAGAGATAGTATTTGCCTTCAATCTCGCAGAGTCTTGGGTCGTAGCCGTTGAAGATAACCTTGTCGTCAAGCTCCCAGTGAATTGCGTCCTTGCTGAAGCCCGTTACAATGTTGTGATATCTTGTAACGTCGTCAACGCGGAACACGCCTGCAAAGCCGTCGCCGTAAGGCACGATAGCAGAGTTGAAAATACTGTTTGCTCTGTAGAGGTTATCTCTTGTGATAATCGGGTTTTCGTCATATCTCCATACGGGATACTTATATCCCTCGGGCTTGTCCTGCCAGGGTATATTTTTAATTACGTCGCCAATAATTTTTGCCATAATATTGTCCTCCAAATATTATTTGATTTTAATTTGAATAGTATGCTCGCCCTTTTGTGTGCTTATGCTGACAAGGCTTGCGCCGCCGTCGTATTCCTCAAGCACGCTGTAATTAACGTCGCCGATAACCTCAAACGGCTTGTGGATATAAACGAGGCTTTCGCCGTCAGCCTCCGCCGTAAAGCAGAGCGTGAAAAGGTTAGTCTTTCTGTCAAAGCCGTAGCTGGTAATTTCTCCTGCAACTGCAACGGGGTGCGTCCTGCAGAGCATTTCCATAAGCGGCGCGTCGAGGTCGTCGCCGTGATAATCCCAGTACAGCTGTCCCCACTGCATCTCGTCAAAGAAGTCAAGAAGCTCAAACGCGTGCGGGAACCACGAGGTGTCCGTGTTGTCGCTGCAGCCGCCCCATTCGCCAACTACAACGGGAACGTTCAACCTTAGCTGAGTGTTTCGCATTTCGCCGAAAAACGCCTTTACGCGGTCGGCGTTTGCGTACTGATAAAGCGGCGTGTCAACTGCAAAGTCATAGGAATGCGGACCGAAGCATTGATTTGGCTCGCGCTCGCCGTTTACTGTAATCGGCGGCGCAGACTGCTTAACGCCGCTGTTGCAGATATAGCACTGCTCCATCATAACTATACCGTTTTTTGTTATCTCGCGGATTGCGCTCGTCGTCTTGTTAAGGAACGGGGAATATTTGTTCTTGTCAAACTTAGCCTCAAGCTCGTCGACGTGGCTGACGATATCCCTTATTACGTTTCCGCCAATGCAGTCAAGCATTGTGCGCGTGTCGCGCTTGATTGCAGAAACGAACAGCTTGCCCGTGTTGATTTTGCTGTTGAATAAAACGGCTTTCGCCACGTTGCCGATAAGCTTTCTGAACATCTTTTTGCTTTCTGTTCCAGGGAACGGCTCGTTCATAAGGTCAAAGCCGAATAGCGCGGGGCTGTCGCCGTAACGCTTTGCAAGCATCTGCCACAGCTCGCAGTATTTGTCCTGCAAGCCGACGCCATTTACGGGGTCGTTGTTCCAGAAGTGGTCAAACGACCTATGTACCCATTTTCCGAAAAAGTAACCGTCAGCCCATACGAAAATCGGCATTCTCGGCTTTGCGCCGTCGGTGATAACAGCCCACGTGGGCGCGCCGTCGCCGACGCTCAGACCGTCGTTGCCCGAATATATATCCTGATGCATATCAAGCAGGATATAAACGCCGTATTTTTCAGCAAGCTCAAAAATTCTGTCGATTGACTGAAGATAGCTTTCGTTGTATTTGCCCATTTCAGGCTCAAGATTTTGCCACGTAATTGCGAAGCGGATTAAATCGAAGCCGTGCGCCCTGTATTTTTTGAAGAATTCCTTGTCCAAATTGTAGCGAAACTCCGTCTGGTCGAGGAGCTTGTCGTCAATATTCATACCGTTGAATATTCTGACTCTGCCGTTTTCATCGACAAAACGCATTTCGCGTGTGATGATTTTTTCCATATTTTACTCCTTATAAGTCACGAAAGAGGATGTGTACTTACCGCTTACATTATATACGAACGTTATTATTAATTCAATGAATAATTTATAAATAAATTTGCAGATGAGGATAAAATGCTATATAATGAAATTATCACGAAAAAGGAGGGAAGGGCTTTGTCGATAAAATGGCGTAACGCAGTAACGGTGCTGTGCTTTTTATTTGTGTTTTTTGTTATAGGTTCGCTTGCTAATGTAACGTGGAATGAGCCGCTTAGCCTTACGGGAACAATGGTCTTTTCCTCTATCTGCATTATGTGGACAATCAGCATAGGCTCGCGTATTACGAAACGCAGTGAGAAAAGATATTTTATACTTCTCGGAATGCTTATGCTTTTGTTTATGGTAATAAGGGCTGTAAAATTCTCTCGTTTTTTGAACAACGAATGGCTTGAACGTCATCTTTGGTACGGATATTATATACCGATGATACTGATGCCGCTGCTCAGCCTTATGATATCGCTTTGTCTTGGCAAAACCGACGAAGAAAAGCTTAATCCAAAGTCAAAGCTTCTTTATATCCCCGCCGCGCTTCTTATCGTCGGTGTTATTACTAACGATTTTCATCAGCTTGCCTTCAGGTTTAAGCCGAATTTTGATAACTGGAGATACGACTATTCATACGGCATACTGTACTATCTTGTATTTGTATGGATTATAGCCTGCGTGCTTACTGCGCTGATTATCACCGTTCGCTTTTCAACGGTAAACGCGAGCAAAAGGAAGGCGTTTATCCCGCTTGCCGTTATTACTGTATCTCTTGTCGGTGTGGGAATTTATATTTTTACCGATTTCAAACAGACAAGAATTATGAATGTTGCCGAGCTTTTTTGCTTTTGCGTTGCGGCTTACTGGGAAGCGTGCCTGCTTACAGGCTTAATTCCGTCAAATACGGGCTACGATTTGCTGTTCAAAAATTCGCACCTGTCTGCGACGATTACCGACCTCAGCGGCGACGTTATATATAAAACCGCCGTGCAGAAGGGTGACGGCGCGTATATCAGGCACGAGCAGAGCATTTCGGGCGGCAAAATCACCTGGCTTGAGGATATTACAGCCGTTGAAGCGCAAAAAAGAAAGCTTGAAGTGGCAAATGCCGAGCTTGAAAAAAAGGCGGAAATCCGACAGAAGGAAAACGCCATCAAGGAGGAAAAAACAAAGCTCGAGGAGCAAAAGAAGCTTTACGACAAAATGAATGCAACGCTCGTTACACAGACGGAGCATATCAGACGGCTTGTAAGCGAGGCTGAGGCTGACGAAGCCAGGTGGAGCGAAAATATGATGTGGGTATGCGTTATCGGCGCGTATATCAAGCGCAAGTCAAACCTTATGCTGCTTGCCGCAAAGAGCGATACAATACCGATGTCAGAGCTTTTCCTTGCGTACAGGGAGTCGCTGTCGTATCTTGAAAGAGCAGGCGTTTCGTGTGAAATATGCACACTTCCCGACATTGATTTTCCGTCGGGCTTGCTTCTTTACGCCTATGACGAATTTGAAACGGTGATAGAAAGCAAAATGCCCGATATCAGCCGCATAAAAATGAACATAACAGAAAAGGATACAAGCGTTTTGTTTGACATAAAAGCCGACGAAACGCCGCTCCTTTTTGAGCTTGAAAAGGGGGTTAAAAAATGATTCTTTACTATAACCCCGAAATACGCGGCCTGCTGTCACTTTGGATGCTTTTTATCTGCTTCAGCGTGCTGTATTCCGTAATGATGCTGTTCTTGCAAAAGCGATATAAGTTGCTTCTGCCGATGCTTGCGGCGTTTGCTGCGTGCGATGTTTACTGGCAGTACCTGAACGCAAACAGCTATTATGTCGATAATTATGCGCCGCTTTATAAAATTGACTTATGCCCGATATGGATTATAATAGTTATAAACGCAGCGCTTACCGTGGCTGCTGCGGCAATAAACCTTCACATTTTAAAATGGCAGAAGCATCACATTTCTGCAGTTTCAATCAAGGAAAGCTTTGACACGCTGCCATCAGGCATTTGCTTTTATGAAAACGGCGGAAGAAACTATCTTGTTAATGATACAATGGACAGGATAACCCAGTCGCTCGTCGGACAGCATTTATATAACGGCGAAAGGCTGTGGCATATTCTGCAAAGCAAAAGCAGTCTTGTCGGCGACGAAAACAAAGCAATTGTATCTGACGGAGAAAAAGCATACGGCTTCACGCGTTATGCGAACAATGTCAACGGGCAGGCTCTGTATGAGATTATCGCTTCCGATATTACCGATGAGGTTGAGCGCAACAGACAGCTTGAGGAAAAGAACGCCGAGCTCGAAAAGCTTAACCGTATGCTTGAGGAATACAACAAAAACCTTGCGGAAATTGTGCGCGAGCGTGAAATCCTTAAGAGCAAAGCAAAAATACACGACGATATGAATGTTCTGATGATGTCTACCGTCAAGAACATCGAAAAATATGACAAAGAAGAGGCGCAAAAGCTAATCTCAAGGTGGAAAAGCAACATTCTTGAGCTTGAACGGGATACCGAGCCGTACCGCAAAAATCCGCGTGAAACGCTTGAGGAGCTTGCCGATACGCTTGGAATAGCGCTTAACCTTACAGGCGAGTTCCCAAAGGAAAATGAAAACGTGCGATTGTTTATTACGGCAGTCAGCGAGTGTATGACAAACGCGCTTCGTCACGCTGACGCAAAAACGCTTTATGTACAATCCGACAGATACGGCGCCGTCATTACCAACGACGGAAGACAGCCGAGCGAGCCTGTGCGCGAGGGCGGCGGACTGTCAAATCTGCGAAAAAGAGCGCAGAAAACAGGCGCGCAAATAACGATGCAAAGCGCCCCCGAATTTAAGCTGACTATTTTATACTAATTCCGAAATCCGCATTAAAAAACATCGGAGGTTTTTATGACAAATGTATTGATTGTAGAGGACCAGAATCTGGTACTTGAAATGCTCACCGAAGCTGTGAGCAACTCCGAAAATTACAGAGTAACTCATACAACGCGAAGCGCCGATGTTGCGCCGTCGATTTGCTCAATGGGCGATGTTGAGCTGGTGCTTATGGACGTCTGCACCGAATTTGAGGCAAGCGGTCTTGACGCTGCAGAGCTGATTAAGCAGACGCATCCCGAGATTAAAATTATTGTAATTACCTCTATCCCCGAAGCCTCGTGGCTCGAAAGAGCGCGAAAAATCGGAGTCGACAGCTTTTGGTACAAGCGCGCAAGCAGCGAGCTTCTGTCCGTTATGGACAGGACGATGGAGGGACAGTCGATATATCCCGACACCACACCGACAGTAAAAATAGGTAATGCGTACAATTTTGATTTTTCCAAGCGCGAAATTGATATTTTGCGCGAGCTTACAACGGGCGCGTCAAACAAGGCAATTAGCGAGCAGTTTGGCATAAGTGAGGAAACGGTTGCCTCGCATATCAAAAAAATGCTCAAAAAGACGGGCTTAAAAAACCGTACCGTGCTGGCGCTTGAAAGTCAGAAAACGGGTATCGTAATGAAAATCGGAAAATAGGTTATCTGAGAGAGCGGCTTCCTGCCGCCCTCTCAGATAGCAGACAAAGGGCATAATCGCACCAAGTTTGCATTTTTAAAAATGTAAGAAATAATATTCCATATGCTTAACGACCAATTAATAATCCAACTAAAAAATGCAAGAACTCGATGTTCTTGCATTTTTTGGTGCTTTTCGTTTTTTGTGAACAAGCGGTACCATTGTACAGCAATGTTCACAAGAAAACGAAATTCTGCTCATTTGTCTGCTATCTGCCGGTGTGGCGAAATTGTGTTTTTGCAAGATAATGTACAAATTTACGCAAAACAGTCTATTAAAAATCACCATTTCTGGTAATATACAAACACATAATATTATTGTATAATATATGTGTTATATTTTTATTTCCGAAAGGAGCAAAAAAAATGAAAAAAACACTATCGCTTGCATTATCATTAATTATGATAATCACATCACTTGCCGTAATGCCGTTTACGGCACAGGCAATTCCCGATTCGGGCGACTACGGCGACTGCCACTTCACTTATTCGGGCAATTCTCTAACTGTTACGGGTACGGGTGATGGCGTTTTTGACGTATCAACCGAGAGCGAAAAGATTTTCAAAGGCTCGAGCGTTCGCTTTGTAATTATCAAAGAAGGCGTTAAGAAAATCGGCGCAAACGCTTTTGAAGGCTGCACTAATCTTGATACGCTTAATATGAAGGACGCCGCAGATTTAACCGAAATCGGCAAGGAGGCGTTCAAGGGCTGTACCTCTTTAGTGAGCGGCAAGCTTACCTTCCCGACAAACAGCAAGCTGAATGAGCTTGGCGAGTTTGCTTTTGAAGGCTGTACCAATCTCGGATATGCTTATCTTCCCGACAGCGTTAAAATTATTGACGGCGCTTTCAGGGGTTGTACCTCGCTTAATGATGTTAAACTCGGCTCGTATGTAACAACTATCAGACAGGGCGCTTTTGCAGGTACGGCGCTCACCTCGCTGTATGTGCCTTCATCGGTAACAATAATCACAGAAAAAGCAATCGGTTATAATTATTCTTCAGGCAGCTATTCCAAGAAAGACGGTTTTGTAATTCAGGGCTTTGCGGACACTGACGCGGAAAAGTATGCAAATAATAATGGTATTACCTTCAAGGATTTAACCCGCGGTTCAAAGGGCGATATAAGGTATTATTATGATTACAAGCCAACAAGCAGGGCGCTCGGCATTTATTCGAGCAAAAAGGATGCTGTTCTTGACGATATGCCTGATGAATTTAACATATTTAAGGATGAAATAAGGCGTATTGAATTCAAAACCTCTTCGTCAGAGGGCTGTGTAGGCACGATTGATTACACCTTTTCAAGTATGAAAAATCTTAGTGGAGTAACATTTGAAGAAGGCGTCAAAGCTATTGGCGCTTCCGCCTTCACAAGCTGCCCTAATTTAACCTCAATAAAATTCGAAGGCGGCACGGTTACAAGCATTGGCGATTATGCTTTTGCAAACTGTAATTCGCTTGAAAGTCTCAATTTCAATATAACCCTGGCTCATATCGGCGAATCCGCTTTCGGCAACTGCACAGGTCTTAAAAGGGTTTACTGGACAGCTCTTCGCTCCGGTGAAAACCCGGAGCGAACAATCGCTAACTATGCATTTTCGGGCTGTACAAGCTTAGAATTCTTCAGCTTTGCCGACGGCTTGACCTCAATCGGCTCATATGCGTTTTACAGAACAAAGCTCGACTACGCGCAGCTTCCGGGCACCGTTATCTCTATCGGTTATGCGGCATTTTCCGATTGCAGCGAAATGACATCGTTTATCTGTGATGAATCTGACGGCGGCGCTGCGCTTGCAATTCCCGATGATTTATGCCTTAACTGCCCTAAGCTTGTTTATGCAGCGCTTCCAAAACGAACAAGCAGTATCGGCGCTCACGCGTTCGGATATAATTATGACGGCGTAGAATATACAAAGAATGAAAAGCTTTGCTTATCAGGTCTCGGCGACTGTAAGGCAAAGGAATACGCTGACGCTAACGGCTTTGAATACGAGGATTTGTATCACTACACCTATGAGGACGTTTCGTACAATTTTGATAAATCAACGGGAACTCTTACCATAACGGGCAAGGGTATAGTCGATGATACAGGCTTCAGGACTTACGGTTCGGAAATTAAGAAGATTATTATCGGCGAGGGATTAACGGAAATAGATAGCGATGTGTTTGAAGAGCTGGATAATCTCGAAGCCATTCAGCTCCCAAGCACGATGAAGATAATCGGAGAAGACGCTTTTAATAAATGCAAAAAGCTTACTTCAATTAATCTTCCTGAAGGACTGACGACCATTGATGACGATGTGTTTATAGGCTGTAGCTTCAAAAGCGTTACCTTGCCGAATAGCTTAACAACACTCGGCGCATATGCTTTTACTAATTGTGATAATCTCACGTCAATCAGCATTCCAAGAGGAATAAAAGAAATCGGCGAAAGCGCATTTATGTATTGTACAAATCTCACATCGGTTTCGCTTCCCGAGGGCTTGACAACTGTCGGAGCGGCTGCGTTTGCTGTCTGCCCCAATCTCAAGTCAGTTACAATTCCCGACAGCGTTACGCGTATAGATAATGCAGCCTTCGGCGTTACTGTTGACGGAAAGACGCCTGTCGCAGTTGAGGGATTTGCGCTCAATGCAAGCTGTAACAGCAAAGCCGTTGCTGATTATATCAAGGATACAAATGATTCGTATAAAATTACTATCAATTGGAACAAGCTTCACAGCGCTTCGTATAATGTATCGACAACGGCGGCTACTACGACTGCAACAGGCTTGAATACATACACCTGCAAGTATTGCGGCGCGTTTATCAAGAGCGAGGTTATTCCTAAGCTCAAGCGCGCAAACACAATGACCGCAAAGGGTAAAAAAATCACCTTAAAAGCCTCCAAGCTCAGAAAGAAGGCGCAGACCTTCAAGGCGGCAAAAGTCGTTACGGTCAAGAACGCAAAGGGCAAGGTTACATACTCGCTTGTTTCCGTCAAGAAGGGCAAAAAGAACTTCAAAAAGTATTTCAAGGTTGCCAAAAACGGCAAGCTTACCGTTAAAAAGAAGCTCAAAAAAGGCACCTACAAAATAAAGATTAAGGTTACTGCCGCAGGCAATAACGAATTCAATCCAGTAACAAAAACCGTAACTGTTACGGTTAGAGTTAAATAAAAAAATCATAAACATAAAGGAGAAAAAATTGTGAAAAAAACTTTATCACTTGTATTATCATTAGTTATGATAATCACATCACTGGCGGCTCTGCCGTTTACAGCGCAAGCTGCGGACATTATGAAGGTTGACTTAAATTATTATTTTGATAACGGGGACGTGATGAATTTTAATCCGTCAACAGAAGGTCTGGACTATACCGTTACAAGTGTTGATTGGTAAGATGAGAACGGTCAGCCTTTTGATAACAACAAAATTACTGCAGACCCCAACGAAGCCTATACTATGACAGTTCTTCTTCATGCTAACACTGGAAAAGAGTTTTCTACTAACGCTTCGGTAGATTTTAACGGTGTAAGACTCAAAGAAGGCGGAGTAAATCTCAATGAAAACGAGTATAAATACCGCACAATGAATTATGAGCTTGAATTTACTGTTACCTTCAAATATCTGACTGCGATGGTAGCAGGTGACGCAAGAGATTTCAGGTATCCACACTATATTGAGTCATACAACGGTTTTTATATCAAGGACCAGGAGATTGAGCTTGACGCTCCCGAATATGACGAAAACTATCACTTTGATCACTGGGATAGCCAGGGTGATTTCAGCATTTCTTTCTCAAGCTATGCTTATTCAAAAAGCTATATGGGTACAACTCCTGTAACACTTCTTGCATTCTATACTGCTCATAAATGGATCGAGGGTACAGAAAAGATGGAGCCAACCTGTAAAGAAGAAGGCTCACAGAGTTATGTGTGCAAATGCGGAGCAAAGAAGACAGAGCCTATAGCAAAGAAAGCTCACGATTTCGGCACAAACGAAAAAACCTGTAAGAACTGCGGAGCAGTTAACCCGAATTATAAGGCTCCAGAAACTCCAGCAGCAGCAACTCCAGCAGCAACTGCAGTAGTTGACGAGTCAACAGTAACAAAGAACGGCGTAACGCTTTCTCTCGGCAAGGTAACCGTTAAAAAGAGCGCAAAGAGCGTAAAGGTTAAGGCAACCCTCAAGAAGAACGGCAAGGCAATCAAAAACAAGAAGATTACCTTTAAGTTCAACGGTAAAAAGTACACCGCAAAGACGAACAAGAAGGGCGTTGCAACAATCACAGTAAAGAAGAAGGTTCTCAAAAAGCTCAAGGTTGGCAAGAAGATTACATATACTGCAACATATAACAAAACCACAGTTAAGAGAACTGTAAAGGTTAAGAAGTAATAATCAAACAAAACGACAGGATACCCTCGTTGGTATCCTGTTTTTTGTGAAATATAATTGTTGCATACCCCTTTAATATATGGTATTATCCATATCCAGAGGTGAAAAGAATGATAAAGAAACTGACGCTGATTATTTTGGCTGTAATTATGACGGTGATACCTCTTAACGCCTACGCGAACGAAGGCGAGGAAGCTCCGATAATAGCGGAGGAAACCGTTACGGAAGCTGCATCAGAGGAACCGCAGACTAACGGCGAATGGAAGCTAAAGAAGCATTATTTTTATTACTATGAAAACGGCGAAGCGGCAAAAGGCTTAACGAAAATAGGCAATCGCACCTATTATTTTGATAAAAACGGAAGACAGCATACTGGCTGGCAGAAAATCGGCAAAAGCTACTATTTTTTTAATATTGCAAACGGTGAAAACGGATATATGCTTACCGACAAAAAGGTCAATAAAATATATCTCAACAAAAGCGGCAAAGCAAAAGCGACAAGCGCAAATAAAAAGCGCCTTAAAACGCTCGTTTACGCTACTAAGCTTGTTGAAGCCGCAACAAAGCCTGATATGAAAAAACGCGTAAAGCTCCGCAAGTGCTATGATTATATCCTCAAAAATTATAAATACAGAGGCTCCCTCAAGTTCAATCACACAAAAAACTGGGAAGAGGATTATGCGTACTTTATGTATACCAAAAAGCACGGAAGCTGCTACCACTTCGGCGCGACCTTCGCTTTTGCGGCAAACGCCTGCGGCTACAAAAAATGCTATGCCGTTTCAAGCGGCGGTCACGGCTGGGCGCAGGTTGACGGAAAGGTTACCGACGTTTCCTGGGAGAACGTAGACAGGAAAAACCACTACTTCCATTTTGACATAAACCTTAGCGCCCACAACGGCAGACCGAATTATAAGCAATACGGACGCTATAAAAAGAGGATATGAAAAAAACCAACCACGATTGTCGCGGTTGGTTTTTTGGTGTTAAAATCAAATAAAAAGTGTGTTAAAACAATTAAGCGCCGACAATCGGACCTAACGATTCCATGTTTGATTCCCATGGACCGAATGAATATGTGTCCGGATTAGAAGCTGTGAGAACATCCTCTGCGGAGGTATTCACAACTTTAAATTCGGGCTCTTTGTACTCAAATTTTTTCATTGTGCTTCCCTCCTTATTCAAAGTAATTGTTCGCAGCTACGCCGTAAAGGTATCCTGCCTTAGCGAGCGTTGCTTTGTTAGCGTCGCTACTGTTTGCCATAACCCTCATAATGGTATTTGCTGTAAATACGATTTCACCGGCGCTGGTTTCAATAGTGATTTCTGCGTCCATATTTGCAGGCTCAATGCCTTCTGTATGGATTACAAAGAAGTCGCCGTTCTGATAAACCGGTGCATATGCGAAGTTTGAGTTTGTTGCGTCAATGCTTGCGTCAGTTACATCAATCGCTGTATTTGCAAGAAGATTGATTGCAAGATTTGACTTAATAACCATTGTTGCGTTTCTTACGCAGCTCGGAAGAGCTGTGAAGCCTTCAACGCCTGAAAGGTCAGCGCCCTCAACGTTGCCGTAGAAACCGCCCTGAGCATCCTTTGTAGCCATATTGGCTGTGTTGTAATTAAAGAATGTCTGCGCTGCTGCTGCATAGTCAAGTGCTGACTCTGCAAGTGCTACAAGCTCTGCATCATTACTTGTAGTAATGATTGTACGGCAGTACTTATATGTGCTTGTTGTAACTGTGTCAACAGCATTTATGCCTGCCTGTGCATCAGCCTGAGAAGCATAGATGTTGATAGTAACATCCTCAGTTACCTGTGCAGGAGCCTGTGTAACATCAAACGTTGCCTTATCGTCCTCAACAGGAAGTGAGCTCATTGCCTTAACATCTGTGTCAAAGTCAGGAGCCTGATTTACGTCGCTGTTGTGGTTGTAGTTGATACCTACATAAACATTTGCGCCGTAAGCTTCCTCGTAGAAGTCCTTATCAAGATAGAACTTCTCGTTGATTGTGTCAGCAACTTCAATGCTTGTTTCGTTATTAGCTTCACCCTGATAAACTTCACCGGTTGTCATATTCTGTACATAGTGCGGTGCAAGGTTTTCTGCATTAATTGTATAAACAGAACCGTTAGTATACAGAGCTGTACCGCCCTCAAACTGAGTGTTTGAAGTTTTGCAAGAAGAACCCGTCTGAATAAGCTTCTTGCCTGCGGGAACTGTGAAGTTACCGCCTTCAACATTGATGTGTCCGAACAAAGTATTCTGATACTGAGCAGTACCAAGGACAGCTGCGCCGCCTGTTGTGAAGTTACCGCTTTCAACGTTAACTGTTGATTCGCAGTCAGCCCAAATAGCATAATATTTGCTGCTTCCTGTAACGTCGCAATCCTTAACAGTTACTTCAGCATTATAAGTGTGAATACCGTAGTTAACAGTAAGGTTTTCTAATGTAACAGAAGCCTTCTGTGCAGGGTCGGGCATTTCGTCAGAACCGTCTCTACCCCAAACGTAAACACCATACTGATATCCGGTAGCGTCTGAGTTATCAATTGCTTCCATTGTACCATTCTTGATTGTTGCATTTGTTCCTTCAAAGAGAACGCCCCAACGACCTGAAGCAGTAAATGTATGCTGATTAAGGTCAATGGTAACATTTGTAATATCAATCCTATGCATTCCTTTAGCCGGATAAGAAGTAAGGTCAACATCGTTAACAACTGTTACAGTCTTAGCGCTGCCTGTTCTTGCAGCTGCAACAGCTTCTTCAAATGTTGCATAATACTTGCCGTCTACTTTAGCTTCATAGTTGTCGATATTGTCAACAGTGTATTTACCCTGTGCGTTAGGAGTTGTTACGGGAACAAAGCCCTCTGCACAAGCCTTTGCAGGAACAACAACATTGTATGTACCGCCTGAAATCTCAACGAGCTGCTGGCTTGAAGCCATAGTGCTCTGTAAAACAAGGTTCTTGCCTGCAGGAACAGTGTAGTCACCGCCGCTGATGTCAACATAAGCCTCTTTGCCTGCATCCGAGCAAGCGCCGATGATACCGTTTGTTGAAGATGCAGCTGAAGTAAAGGTTCCGTCCTCAACAGTGAGAGTTGACAAAACATCTGCCCAAAGAGCATAGTAATAGTTACCTGTTACATTGGTGTTTTCACCCCTGACGGTAACATCTGAACCAAAGCAGTTGATACCGCCGGTGAGAACAAGGTTTTCAAGAACAACGCCTGTGCTCTTGTCGGTAACAACATCTGTCTGCCAGTTACCTACCTGAGGATAGATAACTGCTGCATATGATTCTTTTTTGTTATTTACAGAATCATAAACGCAAGTCATATTACCGTTTTTGATTGTGAAGTTATCGCCAACGTAAACAACGGAGTGGTTGTAGCCTGTAATTGTGTGACCGTCAAGGTCAAGAGTTCTGCCGCTTAAATCAAAGGTGTGTCTTGTAAATGCGAGATAGATTGTAAAATCTACATCGCTTAAAGCAGTGATTGTGTCGCCTGATGCAGAACCTGCGATAGCCTCGTCAAGAGTATCATAGTGGTCGTCGCCTACCATAAAGCCGTCTGTGTATACAGGAGTGGAACCAGGAATGTAATAGGTTGTGTTGATTGTCGGCGTTCCTGTGAAGGTTCCGCCGGTGCCGGTGAACATATTAGTCAACGCATCGTATCCCACACTTTCCGCCGTTTCCTCTTTAGGAATACTGTACGGGGCACTGTATTCAGCAGTTTGTTCAGTTGATAATTTGATACCGGTGCAGCCCTGGAACATACCATAATAGCAACCTTCCGTCAGGTCTGTTGCCCATAACTCCGATGGCGTTGTCAGACTTGTGCAGTCTCTAAACATATTGTAATAGCATCGACCTGCCAGGTCATTTGCCGGTAACTCCGGCGCCGTTGTCAGATTTGCGCAGCCATTAAACATATTGTAATAGCAAGCATATGTCAGTGTTGTTGCCCATAACTCCGGTGCCGTTGTCAGACTTGTGCAGCCCTGGAACATACTATTATAGCAAGAAGGTGCCAGGGATGCTGCCGGTAACTCCGGCGCCGTTGTCAGACTTGT